>NZ_JBVVQE010000036.1:0-72682 GCF_055811435.1 Mesorhizobium sp. WSM4837 | reverse complement strand
CCCCGCCGCTTCTGCCGTTCTGCTGTCGGTCGGGGGGTGCCGGGCCGCGCCCCCTCCCCCTACTTATCCCCCCCCCACCCACCCGCCCGGCCCGCCCCCCCCCCCCCCCCGGCCCCCCCCCGCGGCGTATGGATGTCAGGCCTTCCAATACCATCCGGCGGCATGCCAGGATGCGACGCGGGTGTTGGAATTTGCCTCGAAACCCTCCAGCCCCTCCTTGCAGCCAAACACGTTGGTGTAGGCAAACAGAGGCAGGAACGGCAGATCCTGACGGACGATTTCCTGCACGCGCAGATAGATGGCGCGCCGCTGTTCCCGATCGAAGGTGCGGGCGCCCTTCTCGAGCAGCGCATCGACCTCCGGGTTGGAGTATTGGCCTGTGTTCGAGCCCTTTCCGCCCTTGGCGACGATCGCCTTGGTATGCAGGCGGTTGAAAACGTCGGGGTCGCCCGCGATGAGATTGGTTACACCGGAGATGGCTGACTCGAACTGCGATTTGAGCCAGAAATCGCCCCACATGACGGCGGCCGGCAGGTTCGAGATGGTCATCTCGACGCCGATCTCGGCGAATGTCTGCTGCAGGAACTGCTGCGTCTGCTCGCGCAAATGGTTGCCGGAAGTGGTGGAGTTGGCGAACGACAGACGCACCCCGTCCTTCGCCCGTATTCCATCGGCTCCGGGCACCCAGCCGGCCTCGTCGAGGATCTGGCCCGCGCGCTCGATGTTGAACTCCTGCGCCGGCAGGTTCGGATTGTAGTAGTAGGAATTCTGCGGCATGAACGTCTCGGTAGGGGTGTGGACCCCGTAATAAAGTGCTTCGAGGATCGCTTTCCTGTCGATTGCGGCGTAGAGCGCCTGGCGGACCGCCGGATCCTTGAATTGCGGCTTCTCAAGATTGAGATAGATCGACTCGACCGATGACCCGCGCTCCAACATGACCACCCGATCCGATAGTTTGCTGGCTTCCGCGTAGTGGTCGGCGGTTATGAATGCCTGGTCGACAAGATCGATGTCGCCGCTCTTGAACTGGGTATAGAGCACTGTCATGTCGGGGATGTATTTGAAGACGAGCCGCTCCAAATAGGGACCCTCCCCGGCATAATCCGCGTTCGCGACGAGTTCGATATGGTCGCCGGCAGTGCGCTGCGCCCATTTGAATGCGCCAGTGCCGACAGGCGCCTGATTGAAGGCGGCGGCGTTGGGGTCGGCCTCTTTTTCGAGGATGTGCTTGGGAACCATGAAGGTTTCGGCGAGAAACGACAAATAGGGGGCGAAAGCCTCCTCCATCCGCCAGGTGAGCTCGGTCGGCGAGACCACCTTGATATCGCGCACCAGGGAATGGCCCGCCGTGCGCCACGCGCGGAATTTCGGATTGGTGATGAGCTCGAGAGTGAATTTCACGTCATCGGCAGTGAAAGGCTCGCCGTCGTGCCAGCGGACGTCATCACGCAGGCGGATGCGCCACACAAGTCCGTCCTCTGAAATGCCGCCGTTTTTCTGGCTGGGCACTTCGACAACGAGATTGGGCTGAAGAACACCCTTAGGGTCCATGCGAACGAGTGCATCAAACACCGAGAAATGCACAGCGTCGTCGCACTCGGTATGCGGCATCAGTGGATTGAAGACGGTGGGTTCCTGCGAAAATCCGACGACGACGCGGCCGGTTGGGCTCGCTGGAGGCTTCTGGGCGAAGGCGGGTTTGCCCAACAGATTGGGCGCAATGAGGCCTGCAGCCCCGCCTATCGCCATCAACCGCAGTGCATCGCGTCGCGAGTAGTTTGATTTGGTGTTTGAGTGTTCAGTCATTGGAATTCCCCTTGTTCTGGCGGTATCCGCCGTGGCTCTTACCCATTTGCTGCAACCGGACGGGTAGATCCCGGCTGCTCTCCAGGAATCGCCGCCACCAGCTCACGTGTGTAGGCTGATTGCGGGTCGAGGAAGATTTGCGATGGCGGTCCCCGTTCGACGATCCGCCCTTTCTGCATCACCGCGATTTCGTCGCAGATCTGGCTGGCGACGCGCAAATCGTGGGTGATGAAGATCATCGAAACGCCGGTCTCTCGCTGGATCTGGTCGAGCAGCTGCAGGATCTGGGCCTGGATCGACACGTCCAGCGCCGAGACAGCTTCGTCGGCGATCAGCAGCTTCGGCTTGAACATCAGTGCCCGGGCGATACCGATGCGCTGGCGCTGTCCACCGGAAAATTCATGCGGAAAGCGATCAAAGGCGCCGGCATCGAGGCCGACATGGGCCAGCAGCGCCTTCGCCTCTTCACGCGCCTGGGCATAGGGCGTGCCGTGGGCGACCGGGCCAACGGTCAGGATGTGGCCGATCGTCGAGCGCGGGTTGAGCGAGGCGAAGGGATCCTGGAAGATCATCTGGACCCGCGGCCGCAGCGGGCGGAATTCGGCTTCGGAAAGCTTGGCGATGTCGCGGCCCTCGAACAGAATCCCGCCGCCGTCGCTGTCCAGCAGCTTGATCAAAAGCCGACCAAGCGACGATTTGCCGGAACCACTTTCGCCGACAACGCCCAGCGTGCGCCCGGGCGCCAGATCGAACGAGACCTCGTTGACCGCGGGCACGACGCGCTGCGCGCTGAACAGGGAACTGCCGCTGCGGTAGGTCTTCATCAGGCCTTCGACCTTCAGGATCGGCGCTTTGTCGGCCGTCTCCAGGGGAACGCGGTCCTCACCGGTCAGGTGCGGGACGGCTGCGATAAGGCGCCTTGTGTAGGGATGGCCCGGCGACTTCAGGACCTGCTGAGCGCTACCCTGCTCGACGATGTGACCCTTCTCCATCACGACGACGCTGTCTGCGATCTCGGCCACCACCCCGAAGTCATGGGTGATGAACATGACGCTCATTCCCTTGCGGCGCTGAATGTCGCGGATCAGCTCCAGAATCTGTGCCTGCGTGGTCACGTCGAGCGCGGTCGTCGGTTCATCCGCGATCAGGATCGTCGGCTCGAGTGCCAGCGCCATGGCGATCATCACCCGCTGCCGCTGCCCGCCGGAGAGGCGGAACGGATACTGGTGGTACATGAGTTCCGGGTCCGGCAGCCCCACTTCGGTCAGCAGCCCGACAGCGCGGCCGCGACGGGATTTCGGAGTGCCGACGCCGTGCGCCGCCATGACCTCGTCGATCTGTGCACCCACGGTCATCAAGGGATTGAGCGCCGACAGCGGGTCCTGGAAGATCATCGACACCACTCGGCCGCGCAGGCTGCGCAGCTTGTCCTGCGGCATGCCTACGATGTTCATTCCATCGAGGTGGATGGCGCCCGAGGAGACGCGGATCACGTTGGGCAGCAACCCCATGATGGCGTTCGCGGTGACCGACTTGCCGGATCCGGATTCGCCAATGACGCACAGGATCTGGCCGCGTTTCAGATCAAAGGAGATGTTCTCGACGGCATAAGTCCGTTCCATGCCCTTCGGCAAATTCACCGTGAGGTCGCGCACCGAAAGCGCCACATCGGCGGGGGCTACAGGCTGGATCGTTGCGACCATTGCGATCATCTCCCGTTTGAACCGAGCGGGTCCACACTGTTGCGGACCACATCATCGCGCTTTGAGCAGAAGCGCCTCACCATAGCGTCCGTCGTCTGGCCGTCTCGGCGCTTCGAGCGCTGAGGCTGTGAGAGACGGATTCTGCTCATCCTGGCGGCTCCCTTGATGAAATTCGGTCCGTGAACCGGACACTGTTCCCTTTTGTTGGAGAACTCTCCGAAGGCGTAAGCCCTGCCTATCGGAAGTCCTCTGGAGCTTACCCGTTATAAGGAAGGGGTTGCTCCGTTCTTTCAGCCAGTTTGACTGTTCTGTCTCCGCATAGTCGTCGAAATTAGGCCCTCGGGCGGCAGGAACTTCTGAAAAGAACGTCAGGTTCGGCATTTCACTCTGCTCCCGTTCCGGCGCAGAAAACCGGGATCAGACAACCAGGTCCTTCTTCCGCTAATTTGTGCGCGACGGGCCTTGCGTCACTGCGCGCCGCGTCCCGAAAAGCCCATGCCGCAGATCACGCGACTGGATGAAGTGTACTCCTGCTTGCCCCTGCGAGGTTGGGGCCAGCGAGCGCTTTTCGGCAACAATTGCCTGTTCCAAGGGCTGCAAACCGCAGGAAATTCCGTCCAGGCATGAACTCCGCAGCCTGCCTCTGCGGGCCGCAGGCTAGGATGTTTCAAATTTACCGGAGTCCCATCCATGCCCGCGCCGCTCATTCACATGGAGTCCAGCCCATCCCTGCCTCGCGAGGCGGACGTCGTCGTCATCGGCGGCGGCGTGGTCGGCGTATTCACGGCCTATTATCTCGCACGCCGTGGCGTGAGCGTTGCCCTTCTGGAGAAGGGGCGCGTTGCCGCCGAACAGTCCAGCCGCAACTGGGGCTGGTGCCGTCAGCAGAACCGTGACGCACGCGAGTTGCCGATGGCAACCAAGAGCCTCGATCTCTGGGAGAAAGTGGCGCTGGAGACCGGCGAGGACACCGGCTTCCGCCGCTGCGGCCTGCTCTATCTCTCGCAGGACGAAAACGAGTTGGCAGGCTGGGCAAAGTGGCGCGATTTCGCAAGAACGGTTGGCGTCACGACGCATGTGCTGAGCGCGGAAGAAGCCACCGAACGCGGCAAGGCGACCGGCCGCAAATGGAAAGGCGGCGTGTTCTCGCCAAGTGACGGAACGGCGGATCCTTCAAAGGCGGTGCCCGTCGCCGCGCGCGGCATCATGGCGGCCGGCGGCACGGTACATCAGAATTGCGCGGCGCGCGGGCTGGAGCTGAGCGCCGGCCGGGTCAGCGGCGTCGTTACAGAAGCCGGGACCATCCGGACAACCACCGTGGTCATGGCCGGAGGCGCGTGGGCTTCCTCCTTCTGCAACCAGCTTGGTATTCGTTTCCCGCAAGCTGCCGTGCGTCAATCCATTCTATCCGTAGCGCCGGGCGCAGAAGGCCTGCCGGATGCCCTGCATACCGCGCGCGTCTCGCTGACGCGGCGCAGCAACGGTGGATACGCGCTGGCGATCAGCGGGCGGGCGCGAGTCGATCCAACGCCGCAGCAGCTCAGGTTCAGCCGCGAGTTCGTGCCCATGTTCGCCCGCCGCTGGCGCAGTCTGGCCCCGGGAGCGTTCGAGGGCTGGCGTCAAGGTCATGAAAGCCTGAGGAAATGGGTACTTGACGACGTGACTCCAATGGAACGGAATCGGATTCTCGACCCCAAACCTGACATGAGGCAGATTCGCCTGACCTATCAAAGAGCCTGCGAATTGCTGCCCGAGTTCCAGCGCGTCGCGATTTCTCATGCTTGGGCGGGCTATGTCGACAGCACGCCCGATGGCGTCCCGGCAATTGGTGAAGTGGAGGGGATTCCGGGCTTTCTTCTCGCCGCGGGATTTAGCGGCCACGGCTTCGGGATTGGCCCCGGCGCTGGACACATGATCGCCGATATCATCACCGGCAGCGAGCCGATCGTCGATCCGCGTCCCTATAGGCCGGAGCGTCTGAAGACAGCTGCGTGGGGCAAGGTCGCTGAATTCTGAGAAGACCGTTTGCCAAGCTACATCAGGTCGCACACGAGATCGAGGCCGCGAGGCGGCCAGCACTGAAAACAGGGAAACTGACGATGCGCGAATATGAGATTGCCGCCATTCCAGCCGACGGGATCGGCCCAGAGGTCATTGCCGCCGGACTCCAGGCGCTTGAGGCGCTGCAGCGGCGCTGCGGCGACTTCAAGCTGCGCGTCCAGCACTTCGACTGGGGCTCAGACTACTACAAGGCGCATGGTCGGATGATGCCCGAAGATGGGGTGGCGCAACTGAAGCGCTTCGACGCTATCTTCTTTGGCGCGGTAGGCGCTCCCGATGTGCCCGACGACATCACGCTCTGGGGCCTCCGGCTGCCGATTTGTCAGGGCTTTGATCAATACGCGAACGTGCGGCCGACCAGGATATTGCCCGGTATTGTTTCGCCGCTGGCGGGCGTTGGCCCTGGCGATCTGGATTGGGTGATCGTGCGGGAGAATTCCGAGGGCGAGTATTCGGGCCACGGCGGCCGAGCCCATCGCGGCCTCCCCGAGGAGGTCGGAACCGAGGTCGCGATCTTCACGCGCGTCGGCGTCACCCGCATCATGCGCTATGCATTCCGGCTGGCGCAATCACGGCCGCGAAAGCTCCTGACAGTCGTTACAAAATCCAACGCGCAGCGTCACGGCATGGTAATGTGGGACGAAATCGCAGCCGAGGTCGCGCCGGAATTTCCGGACGTCTCCTGGGACAAGATGCTGGTCGATGCTATGACAGTGCGTATGACGTTGAAACCGCGGAGCCTCGATACCATCGTCGCCACCAATCTCCACGCCGACATATTGTCGGACCTTGCGGGCGCGCTCGCGGGCAGCCTCGGCGTTGCACCGACCGCCAACATTGATCCCGAGCGGCGCTATCCCTCGATGTTCGAGCCAATTCACGGCTCGGCATTCGACATCGCCGGCAAGGGTATTGCCAACCCGGTCGCCACCTTCTGGACCGCTGCCCAGATGCTCGAACATTTGGGCGAGAGCGCAGCTTCCGTCCGGTTGATGAACGCTGTGGAATCGGTGACGAGTGAGGGCGTGCTGACGCCGGACGTGGGAGGGACAGCGACCACGCAGGAGGTGACGGACGCCGTCTGCCGGACGATCCGCGGTTCCAACGTTTGACAGGTTTCCAATGAAGCTCGACAAGATCGACATCAAGATCTTATCCCAACTGCAGAAGAACGGGCGGGTCACGAATGTCGAGCTCGCCGACCTGGTGAACCTTTCACCGAGCCCTTGCCTGATGCGGGTGAAGAAGCTTCAGACGGAAGGCTTCATCACCGGCTATTCCGCCCAGATCGATGTGTCCAAGCTCGGGCAGACTCTGACGATCTTCACCGAAGTCACGCTCAAGCACCATCAACAGAACGACTTCGCGAGATTTCTCACCGCAATCCAGAAGGTCGATTCTGTCATCGAATGCCATCTGGTATCAGGCGGTTACGACTACCTTGTGAAGTTTGTCACAGCGGGCATCAGCGAGTACCAGACGATCATGGAGCGCATGATCGAACTGGATATCGGAATCGACAAATATTTCAGCTTCGTCGTGCTGAAGTCACCGATCGTCAAATCCCATTTGCCTCTCGACGCGATATTCGACAGATGAGAAAGAGGCTGCCGCGCGCATGCGGCGGCAGCCTGGACGATCATCCCTTCATCGCCGACCGCACGTCCTGGTCCTCGAGGGTTTGATCCAGGGTCATACGGGTGCGTTCGAGGATTCCATCAATATCGTCATCGGTGCAGCAGAGCGGCGGCGCAAAGCCGAGGATGCCGCTGTTGAAGGCGCGGATGACAAGGCCGTTCGCCCACGCGCGCTCGAAGATGCGGGGCCCCGGATCGGCCGCCGCCGGCAGCGGCGTCTTGCGCTCCTTGTCGGTGACCAACTCGATTGCTGCCAGCATGCCACGGCCGCGAATGTCGCCAACCAGCGGGTGGTCGGCGAGCGAGCGAAGGCCTTCCATCAGGCGCTTGCCGGCCTTGCGCCCGTTCTCGAGCAAGCTGTCTTCGTAGAGACGCAGGCATTCGAGCCCGACCGCCGCGCTCACGGGATGGGCCGAATAAGTATAGCCATGGCCGACAGGCGCTTTGCCGGCTCCGTCTGCGATCGTATTGTACACATGGTCCGAGATGAAGACGGCGCCCATAGGCACGTAGCCGGAGGTCAGTCCCTTCGCCGTGGTCATGAGATCCGGCACGACCTCGTCTTCCTCACAGGCGAAGAGAGGGCCTGTACGGCCAAAGGCAGTGATGACTTCGTCGACGACGAACAAGATGTCATGTTCCTTGCACACGGCGTGCAGAGCCTTCAGCCAGCCTGTCGGTGGAACGAGGACACCGCCCGAACCCTGGATGGGTTCGGCGTAGAAGGCGGCAACGCGGCCAGCGCCGAGTTCCGCGATTTTGGCGCGCAGGGCCGCGACCGATGCATCGATGATCGCCTGCGGGTCGGAACCGAGCGGATTGCGATAGGCATAGTGCGAGGGAATCTTGTGCTGCCAGTCGTAAGGCACGCCGAAACCCGCATGGAAAGCCGGAATCGCGGTCAGGCCTGACCCTGCCGTCGAGGAGCCATGGTAGCCATGCTCGACCGAGATGAACTGGTCCTTCTGCGGCGTGCCCTTGGCATGGTGGTAATAGCGAATGAAGCGGATCGTGCTGTCGATTGCGTCGGAGCCGCCAAGCGTGAAATAGACATGGTTCAAATCGCCGGGCGCCAGTTCGGCAAGCCTGGCAGCAAGGCGAATGGCAGGCTCGGATCCCAGCCCGAAATATCCCGTCGCATAGGGAAGTTCTCTCAGCTGCTTTGCGGCTGCTTCAACGACACTTTCCTGGCCGTAGCCGATGTTTACACACCATAGACCGGCGAATCCGTCCAGCAGGGTTTTCCCGCTTGCATCGGTCACCGTTGCGCCCTTGGCGGATTTGAGCACCCGCACGCCCGTCTCCTCGTGGCTCCGATAGCATGAAAACGGGTGAACCAGATGCGCGCGATCGAGTTCGATCAGTGAATTTGCCAGCATTTCTTCCTCCGATTCAACCGATTGCCTGATTTAACCAAGTGCCTGACTGACCAACGCATATGTGCGATGATGCGCCGGCTTGCTTTCCCTGTGCGTGGCCATTGAGCGTCGCATCGTGATCCCCCCGCCGACGTGCGCGAGCCCGCGCCCGGTGAGCCATTCAGCAAGATCCGTTGAGACGTCGGTATCGACACGCACGAACTTGCCCTGATGATGGGCGAGCAGAAAGTCGATCAGGGCCTTGGCCTCGGTACCGTTTCTCGCCACCACCGGGCCAATGACCAGCCCCCGGCCGAATGGCCGGATGGCGGAAAAGGCCTGGGTATTGCCTTCATCGCGAATGACAGCGAGCTTCGCGCGCTCGAAAAGCCGCCTCATCAGCGCCGAACGGTCATGGCCAAATGCCTCGCGATCCAGCACCTCGATACGAGCAAGATCGCCGCTCTCTGCCCAGGATACACGGGCCGGCGCCGAAACTGCCAACGCCTCGCCCTGATGCTGCACGATCTCGCCAGTCGTGACGAAGCCCAGCTTCTCATAGAGCGGCAGGCCTTCCCGTGTCGCCGTCAGGCAACAGGTGCGCTCACCCGCCTTCGCCAGCGCCTCTTCCATCATCTTTCGGCCGAGTCCGCGGCCGCGCATGGCCGCATCGACGATCACCATGTTGATGGCGGCGGCATTGTCGCCGTAGGGGGTCATCATGATCGTCGCCACCACGCGTTGTTCTTCCAGAGCGACGATCCCCCGGCTGACCGACTGGGCCAGTTCCCAATCCTCGCGGCGATGCGGCCAATTGACTTGGCGAGACAACTCGACAGCACCTTCCAGGTGCCCCGGTGTCATCTCTTCAAGGATGATCTGTCGTGTGGTCATGATGAATTTCCAGCCTTCGTCTTCAGTGCTGACGGTAGACCACCAAAGACAGCAGTTCCTCCCGACCGGCAGCCAAGCGCGACCCGTTTTCACTATCCTTCGCCGCTCGTGCCGCATCTTCTGCCGAAGCATGGCCGACACGCCGCGCTGCTCCCAAAGCTCGAAAGGACAGCTGGCGCAACTCTCTGCCAAACCGGCGATGCAATACGAAACGATCTGCTTCAGGTCGCGGCGAATGCGGCCGTTAGTCTTCCAGATCTCCGACTATGCTGATTGTGGTACAGGCACGCTGTGCCGAGAAAACCAGGAGGATGGTCGCCATGTCGACGTTCAGACCGAAATACATCACTTTCGATTGCTACGGCACGCTCACCAATTTCGATATGGCCGGCGCGGCGCGGCGCGTCTACGGCGAGCGCCTCTCCCCAGAGGCGATGGCCAGCTTCGTGGAGGCTTTTAGAGGCTATCGCCTTGACGAGGTGCTGGGGGCATGGAAACCCTTCCTCGAGGTGGTGCAGAATTCCATCGAACGCAGCTGCAAGCGCATCGGTATCCAGTTCAAACCCGAAGATGCCCAACGCATCTATGACGAAGTGCCGACCTGGGGTCCGCACCCCGACGTCCCGGCTGGCCTGTCCAGAGTGGCCAAGGAAATCCCACTGGTGATCCTGTCCAATTCCATGAACAGCCTGATCATGTCGAATGTGGAAAAGCTCGGCGCGCCCTTCCACACCGTCATCACCGCCGAAGAGGTTGGCGCCTACAAGCCGCTGATGAAGGGCTTTGAATACATGCTCGACAAGCTCGGCTGCGGCCCGGAGGACATTACCCACGTCTCCTCCTCATTCCGCTACGATCTCATGACCGCCTACGATCTTGGCATCAAGAGCAAGGTCTGGGTGAACCGCGGCCACGAGCCCGCGAACCCCTTCTACGAATATACCGAGATCAAGGATATCGGCGGGCTGGCCGCCGCTGTCGGCCTGGATCCCGTTCGGGAAGTTGCTTGAGGCTGGCGGGCGTCGGCCATCGCGGCATCCGAAGTATCGAAATGAGATAGGGGCGGTTCGACCGCCCCTTTCTCATTGCTGATGCATGTTGCGCAAAAACATGCCCTCGGGATTGACCGAACCACCCCTCGCTCGTCGTCCAAGGGCGGAGCAAGGAGCGAAGCGACGCGGCGCAGACCCTGGCATCCATACGATTGTGGACCTTCGCTGCCCGCCGGTCGGGCAGCCAAATCTCCAACGCTGGCGATTGGCATAAGCCACCCCAACTTCGGTCGAGTAGAGGCGATGGGCGACCATTGCCTCTACTCGACCGAAGTGGAGGGATGCTTCGGCTAATCTTGGAGGTTTGCGATTGCCACTGAAAATCGGCCGCTGAAAGGGACTGTGTTCCAATGCATGTCGCGCAAAGGGATGCCCTCAGGCCTGACCCTGGGCCTGACCGAGGGTGTGCAGCGGTTTTGCGATAGCGACAGCATAAACAACAACCTAAAGCGGCCGCATGAGGCCGGTCAAACGCGACGCACTTTAGTTCGCAGTTGCGACTCCGAAAGGCCTCTAATTAAGCCCGCCAACATGAAGCGTCTTGACCTCGAGATATTCGTCGATGCCGAGCTGCGATCCTTCCCGCCCCACGCCTGACTGCTTGACACCGCCGAAAGGCGCAACCTCGGTCGAGATCAGGCCGGTATTGAGCCCGACCATGCCGAACTCCAGCGCCTCGGCGACGCGCCATGACCGCTTGAGGTCGTCGGTGTAGAAGTAGGCGGCAAGGCCGAACGGCGTAGCGTTCGCGATCGTGATGGCCTCTTCCTCCGTCTCGAAGCGAAAAAGCGGCGCCACCGGACCGAAGGTCTCCTCCGATGCCAGCAGCATCTCGGTCGTAGCCCCTCCCAGGACGACGGGCCGCGCATATTGCCTGCCGTCGGGCACTGCCTCGCTTTGGGCGAGGATCTGCGCGCCTTTCTTCTTCGCATCCGCAATGTGACGCTCGATCTTGTCGATCGCGGCCGTGTTGATCATCGGGCCGATCTCAGTGCCCTCGTCGGTCCCCGCGCCAACCTTCATCCGCGTGACGCGCTGGCTCAGCTTTTCGGCGAACGCGTCGTAAACGCCTTCCTGCACGAGAATCCGGTTCGCGCAAACGCAGGTTTGACCGCCATTGCGGAACTTGGATACGATCACCCCTTCAACTGCGTTATCCAGATCGGCGTCGTCAAAGACGATAAAGGGCGCGTTGCCGCCAAGCTCCAGGCTCAGCCGCTTGATGCTATCGGCCGCGCCACGCATGAGCAGCGCACCGACGCGGGTCGAACCGGTGAACGAGATCTTGCGCACCGTCTCGTTGGCCATCAGTTCTTTGCCGATCTCTCCCGGCATGCCGGTCACGATGTTGATAACGCCTGCCGGGATGCCCGCCCGCTCCGCCAAGACGCCGAGCGCCAGCGCCGAGAATGGCGTAAATTCCGACGGCTTGATGACAACCGTGCAGCCGGCGGCCAGCGCCGGTGCTACTTTGCGCGTGATCATCGCGTTGGGGAAATTCCACGGGGTGATGATGGCACAGACGCCGACTGCTTCCTTGAGAACCAGAATGCGTCGATCGGCGGTGGGTGACGGAATGGTCGAGCCACCGATGCGGCGCGCCTCCTCGGCAAACCATTTCACGAAAGATGCGCCGTAGCGGATTTCCGCCGATGCCTCGGCAAGCGGCTTACCCTGTTCCAGCGTCAGCAGAAGAGCCAAATCCTGTTCGTGCTGGCGAATGAGGTCGTGCCATCGCTCCAGCAATCTCGCACGCTCGGCATGGGTCGTCTTCTTCCAGCTTTTGAATGCCTCGGCCGCAGCAGCGATAGCGGCCCTGGTGTCGTCGCCGCCCATATCGGGAACGCTGCCAAGAACGGCCAGGGTGGCAGGGTTGGTGACCTCGACGGCGGCCTTTGTATCCGCTTCCCGCCACACACCGCCAATCAACGCCTGCTGGCGGAACAGGTCCGCATCGTCAAACGTGCCAATCTTCGTTATCGCATTCATGGTCTTTCCTCTGCCCTTTCAGCTCAACGCCGCAAGCACGGCTTGCGTGATTGTTTCAGTCCGGTCCTTGCCTGCGATCGTGCCAATGCCCCGCGCGGTTATGGACTCGATTGCCGACATCACTTCTGCCGCAGCATGCCCCTCGCCCAGATGCTCGAGCATCATCGCACCGGACCAGATCGCGGCGATCGGATTGGCGACACCGAGATGCGCGATGTCGGGCGCCGAACCGTGGACCGGCTCGAACATGGAAGGCGCACTGCGATCGGGATTGATATTGGCGGAGGCGGCGTAACCCAGCCCGCCCTGAATGGCCGCTCCAATATCGGTGAGGATGTCGCCAAACAGGTTCGAGGCGACGATCACGTCGAGGCTTTCCGGCGCCAGCACCATGCGGGCGGCAATGGCGTCGATGTGGTAGTGCGAGACCTCGACATCGGCATAGTCCTTCGCCACCTCACGCGTGACCTCATCCCAGAAAACCATGGAATGCTTTTGGGCGTTGGATTTGGTCACGGATGCGAGCTTCTTGCCGCGCGCCCGCGCCTGTTCGAAACCGAAACGCATGATCCGTTCGACACCGGCACGCGTGAAGATTGACGTCTCAATCGCGACCTCATTGGCCGTGCCGGAATGCACGCGCCCGCCGGCGCCGGAATATTCGCCTTCCGTATTCTCGCGAATGCACAGGATGTCGAAACCATCGGAGCGGAGGGGCCCCTGAACGCCCGGCAACAGCCTGTGCGGCCGTATGTTGGCGTACTGCGTGAACCCTTTCCGGATCGGCAGCAGCAGTCCGTGAAGCGATACTGAGTCGGGTACTTCCGCGGGCCAGCCTACAGCGCCGAGATAGATCGCATCGAATTTTCGGAGTGTCTCGATGCCGTCTGGCGGCATCATTGCGCCGGTTTCCAGGTAGTAGGCGCACGACCATGGGAAGCGTGTGCCATCAAGGGCGAAACCGCCCCGTTTGGCCGCGGCCTGCATCACCTGCCATGCCGCCCCGGTCACGTCCTTGCCGATGCCGTCGCCGGGGATGAGCGCTATGTCATAGGTCTTCATCGATCGAGGTCCTCATTCGCACTAGCGGAACCATAGCGGACCGCGCGCCGCATTTTTCGTCGAGAATGAGCGGCCCGACAGCGTCGAATCGCGTCGGGCCGAACCTGGAAAGTCGATTGTTCTGGAACCGCCGCGCGCTCTACTCGGCCGTACCTTGAGCACTGAACTCAGTCGTAAACGCAGACGTAGATCTTGCGCACGGTTTCGATCGTGCGCCAGACACCCACGAAACCGGGCTTCATCACGAAACTGTCGCCGGCGCGGTAAGTCTTGGTCTCGCCGCCCTTCTCCTCGATTTCGATGAGGCCCGAAAGGATATGGCAGAACTCGTAGGTGGTGCCCTTGATCGAATGCGTCTCGCCGGGGGTGGCTTCCCAGACGCCGGTCAGAACCTTCTCACCTTTCGAGGCATCCTGCGCCCAGCTCTTGAAGGATGGAGTGCCGGAAATGAGCCGCTCAGGCAGCGGCAATGCCTCCTTCGGCGTGAAGGCGGGATTTGTGTCAATCGTGGTCAGCAGTGACATGTGGGTCTCCTGGTTAGTAGCCGAGTGTCCGATCGATGAGGCCGATCAGTTCTTCGCCGGCGCGGTGGCGCCGGACGTTGTCGACGGCGGCTTGCGCCGCCGTATGTGGTTGTGTCACCGAAGCAATGTGCGGCGTTATCATCACCTTCGGATGCGACCACAGCGGATGGTTTTCCGGGAGCGGTTCTGGATCAGTGACATCAAGCATCGCCGCAGCTACGTGACCGGTATCGAACGCGTCGATCAGCGCGGCCTGGTCGAGTTGCGGACCCCTGCCGACATGCAGCAGCCGCGCCCCGGCTGGTAGCAAGGAGAAGAGTTTTGCATCGAGAATGCCGCTGGTTTCCGGCGTCAGCGGCAGCAGGCAGACGAGAATGTCCGTCTGCTTCAGAAAGCGGGGCAACTGATCGGCGCCGTGAAAACAGGTGACTTCCTCAATCCGCTTTTCGCTGCGGCTCCACCCGGCAAGCGGAAACTGGAATGGCTTCAGGCGTTCGATTGCCGCCTGCGCCAGCATGCCAAGACCAAGAAAGCCGACCCGGCGCTCAGCCGCCTGTCGAGCGGCAATCGGCTGCCAGAGGCACCTCTTCTGCTGCTCGAGATAGGCGGGCATCTCCCGGTGGAGCGCCAACACGCCAAGCGCGACGTATTCCTGCATCATGCGGATGATGCCGTCCTCGACCATGCGCACAAGCTTCACATGGCTTGGCACAACGTTTTGCTTGAATTGGTCGACGCCGGCTCCGATCGAAAACAGCACTTCCAGATTGCGATAGCGGGAGATGTCGTCCGGCACCGTCCAGGTGATGAGATAGCGCACCTTCTCCGGCTCCATCTCCTCGCCGGAATGGAAGAATTCCAGATCCGGGAGTTCGCGCGCGAAGATCTCGCGGAACACCGCGGCACGCGCAACATCGGAATTGAAAAGGAATGCCATGGAACCCGCCTCTAGTTCACGCCGCGAGACACGCGCCGAGATCCTCGATCATGCTCTGGCAGGCAGCAAGCTCACCGATCTCGATGTATTCATTGGGACGATGCGCGCGGGAAATTTCGCCAGGGCCGCAAATGATCGCATCGATACCGGCCTGCTGATAAAGTCCGGCCTCGGTGCCGTAACTGACCGCTGTGAGCGGCTCCTGCCCGGTCAGCTCGGTCAGAACGGCCGCCAGCTTGCTCCCATCCGCCGGCGCAAGGGCAGGATAGGAACTCAACTCGTGCCAAGCCACCTCGAAGCCGCTGTCGCGTAGATCGAAAAGCCGTGCTTTGACCGGCTCGAGCAGGGATGCCGGAGAAACGCCCGGCACGGCACGCACCTCGATATCGGCTGTGCAGTGGCCAGCGATGATGTTGACCGCCTGTCCACCGGCGATGACGCCCACCTGCAAGGAAGAATATGGGGGCTCGAAATTATGATCGAGCGGGCCGCCGGCGAGGGATTGGCCGTATGCCACCGCGTGCGTGATGACGCCGGCCATGGCGTGCACGGCATTGAGTCCGAGATCGGGGCGTGACGAATGGCCGGATCGCCCGATCACCTCGAGCCGCGCCGCGGCCTTTCCCTTGTGCGCACGCACAGGTTGCATCCGGCTGGGCTCGCCGACAATTGCGCCAAGCGGCCTCTCGCACAGGCTCGGCAACGCAGCCAGGAGATGCGGCACACCATGGCACCCCGCCTCTTCGTCGTAAGAGAATGCGAGATGGACTGGCCGCCGCAGGTTCATTGCCGCAAGTCCTGGCAGCGCGGCCAATGCGCAGGCGAGAAAGCCCTTCATGTCGGTGGTGCCGCGGCCGTAAAGCCTGCCGCCCTCGCGACGCAGGACGAACGGATCCGAGCTCCATTCCGGCTCGCCGGCCGGCACGACATCCATATGTCCGGAGATGACGTAGCCCCGACCGCCACGCGGGCCGACCGTGACGAACAGGTTGGACCGGTCGCCCTCGGGACCGGGCAGAACCGTCACCTCCGCCCCGGCTGCCTGACAGTAGTCGCGGATCCAATCGACGATCTCACCGTTTGGCGTGCCCACAACTGAGGGAAACGCAATCAGGGTCGCGAGGATTTCTTCCACGTTCATGGCTGTCCGCTCTGCTTGCACACTGTAGGTTGCGACCAGCCTATCCCTGAGCAGCAGTGTTCCCTGCCGAATCGCGTCGTGCTTTGGCTGAAGATTGCGAAAAAACGCCTCGAACCAGCGAAACCTGCTGGCGTTTCCCTGTAATGCTGCTGCAAATGAGGCCTGTCGCAAACATGGCTATCGGCGCCAGGATTTAGCACCGCGTGCCCTGGGCATTCGTTGAAAGACATTCGTTGAAGGAGCGGATCGACTGAGATGCAGAGATCAGTACGCCTGAAATCCTTTGAACTGGTCGCGCGAGACATCAATGATGTCGATGTTGATCTGCTGCATGCACTATCGATTTCGGTCCGCTGGCCGCATCGTCCCAAGGACTGGGATTTGTTGCGCCGCGCCGGCCACGGCATCGTCGCCGTTGACGGAATTGGGCGCGTCTTCGGAAGCGCGATGTGGTTTCCCCAAGGGGACGATTTTGCCACCATCGGCCTGGTGATCACGACGCCTCGCGCACAGGCGCAGGGAGGCGGCCGATGGCTCATGGACCAGGTCCTCGAGCAGTGCGGGGATCGCAATCTGGCCCTGAATGCCACCCATGCCGCCTATCCTCTGTATGTCTCGCTCGGCTTCACGAACGAGGCGATCGTCTACATGCGCCAGGGCGAGATCCCACAAAAACTCCCGCCAATGCCAGCTCCGGATGGTGAATTAAGTGATCTGCCCAGCGGCGGACTTCGCGAGATCACCGAACTGGACGCGCGCGCATTCGGGACCAACCGTGCAAGGCTGCTTGCGTTGCTCTCGGAGGATGCCTCGATCGCCACTTTGAGTCGCGGCGGCGAGGTCGTTGGCTATTCCATGTGTCGCGAGTTCGGGCGCGGCCATGTGATTGGTCCCACAATAGCCCGAAACGACCAGGACGCGGTCCACCTCACAGCCGTCCATCTGAAGAAGCTGGCAGGTCGATTCGCCCGCGTCGATACGCGCGAGAAGGATGGCGTGTTTGCCGAGTTTCTGCAGCAGAGCGGCCTCGGCATTGCCGAGACCGTGACGACGATGTCCAAAGGCCGCCGCTTTCTGAACCGCGAAAGCAACGGGCCCTGGGTCTATGGATTGGCCAGCCACGCCTGGAGCTGAATGCAAGCACGCTGTCGCCGATGCCGCAGGGCCGCTCCGGTACCGTCAACGCTCTCACAACGACTCCAGCGCCCTGGACATGCGTTCGAGCCCTCTCCGCAACAGCGGACGAGGGCAACCGACATTGAGGCGAATGAAGCCTTCACCGCCGGGTCCATAGACGCGCCCGTCGTACAAATTGACTCCGGCTCGGTCGACGAAAAACCGTTGAACGCCTCCGACCTTCCGATCGAGCCTGCGCGCATCCAGCCACACCAGGAAGGAAGCGTCCGGCCGCATCGGTGTGATGCCCGGCAGGCGATCCTCGGCGAACTTGAGGACGAAATCGACATTACCGCCGATGTAGCGCGTCAGCTGATCCAGCCACGGCGCGCCGGTGCTGTAGGCGACCTCTAGCGCCAGCCGTCCAAAGAAGTTGGCATTGACCATGAACGATGCCTGCATGGTGGCCAGAAGCGCCTCGCGCCGCTGCTTGTTGGCCACCGACACGGTTGCGGAGGGCACGCCGGCCAGATTGAAGGTCTTCGTTGGAGCCGTGCAGATGAATGACTTTTCCGCGGCATCCTCCGAGAGGGACGAGAAGACGATGTGTGGGCGATCCGACAATCTGATATCGCAATGGATGTCATCAGATATGACAAGGATGCCGTAGCGCTCGCAGATATCGTTCAGCGCCGTCAATTCCTGGCGCGTCCACACCTTTCCAGCTGGATTGTGCGGATTACACAACAGGAAGGCCTTGGCGCCGGCTGCCAGTTTCGCGAAGTTCTCCAGGTCGAGTTCATATCGGTTATCCTGCAACCTTAGCCTGTTGACCAGCAGCTTCCTGCCGTTCCCCTGAATCACTTCGAAATAGGGCGAGTAAATGGGAGACTGCACAATCACCCCGTCCCCGGGCTTCGTGAAGGTCCGAAGCATCGCGGCTACCGACGGCATGATCGCAGGCGCCGGCAGCAGCGATTCCAGTGCCGGCGACCAGCCGTGCCGACGCGCGAACCATGATTGCACAATCTCGTAGTGACGGGGGTCGCGGCGGGTATAGCCATAGATTCCATGGTCCGCCGCTTCCCGCAGCCGCGCGATGACGGTTTCAGGCGCGCGAAAATCCATGTCCGCGGTCCACAGCGAAAGCAGATCTTCGCCCTCGACCCGAGGCGAGAATTCGTCCCACTGATTGGCCCATTTGACTGACCCAAACTGGTGGCGATCATAGATACTGTCGAAGTCGATCATTCCAACATTTCTTTCCGCAACCGTCGGTTGCGATGCATGCACAAGCCATTGCTTGGTTTCCGGTATGGTTTTCGCCGCTCGCGGCTGCTCGAACTTTTGGCGGGCTATTTGAGGATTTGCGCCACGTGCCTCGCTGCTGAAACTGCCTGTCGCATATTCCGCTTCCTAGCTCTTGTGGCCGCGCGCCAACGCGCGCTCCATCGAGTGCGAGTAACGGGACATTCCGAAGCAGAAGATCCAGTAGACCAGCCCGGCGAAGAGATAGCCGGTCGAAGAGATCGTCGGCCCAGCCCAGTTCGGGTCGACTCGCGCCGTTTCGACGGCTCTCAGGAAGTCCGCAATGCCGACGATCGCTACCAGCGTCGTGTCCTTGAACAGCCCGATGAAGGTAGAGACGATGCCTGGGATAACGATAGTGAGCGCCTGCGGCAGGATGATCAGACGGATCATGGTGAAGTAGCTGACGCCGAGCGCCTTTGCCGCCTCATATTGCCCCTTGGGGATCGCTTGAAGGCCGGCGCGCACCACCTCGGCCATGTAGGCGGACGAGAACAGCGCTATCGCAATCAGCGGACGCAGCAGCCGATCAGGCGTCAGATAGTCGGGGACGAAGAGCGGCATCATGAAATTCGCCATGAACAGCACCGTGATGAACGGCACGCCCCTGACGACCTCGATGAAGATCACACACACTGCCCTGACGAAGGGAAGCTCCGATCGTCGGCCAAGCGCGAGAAGCACACCGAGCGGCAGCGAGAAGACGATGCCCACGATCGACATGAGCAGCGTGATAAGCAGACCTCCCCACAAGACAGTATCGATGACCGGCAGATCGAGCGACGCGACACCGCGCAACAACGCGAAGGCGACGACCGGGTAGGCAACAAAGAACAGCAACGCCGCCACGTTGCGCCGCGGCGCCCGTTTCCACAGCAGCCAGACGATCAGCACGGCGCCGATTGCCAGCGTCAGGTCCACCCGCCAGCGTTCGGGCAACGGGTAGGCTCCGTACCGGAGATAGTCGAATTTCTCGACGATGAACGGCCAACAGGCGCCGTCAGGGTTGGCGCGGCATTCTTCCTGTCCGCCGGCCCAGACTGCATCCAGGACTGCAAAACTCACGAATTGATGCAAAAGCCATGCGGCGAGAACTGTGAAGCAGATCGTGAGCACGCCGGAGAACGGTGTCGAGAACAGGTTCTTTCTGATCCAGGTCGCCGGGCTCGGCCGGATTCCAGAAGGCGGTGCCATAGGGGGCAGAAGCGGAGCGCCAACGAGGGGCGGATGCAGGGACTGGCCGCTCATTCATCACCTCTCGACAATCGCGAAACGTTGATTGAAAGCGTTCATGGCCATCGACATGACGAGGGAGATCGCGAGATAGACCGACAGCGTGATCGCCATCACCTGGACGGCGGCGCCGGTTTGGTTGAGCACCGTCCCCGCGAAAATCTGAACGAGGTCGGGGTAGCCGATAAACACGGCGAGTGAGGAATTCTTCGTGAGATTCAGGTACTGGCTGGTCAGGGGCGGTATGATGATGCGCAGTGCCTGCGGAACGATGACCAGGCGAAGCGTTTTGCCCGGCGCAAGCCCGAGCGCATGGGCAGCTTCGGTTTGGCCTTTCGGCACAGCCTGGATTCCGCTGCGGACAATTTCCGCGATAAAGGAAGCGGTATAGACGGACAGACCGATCAGAAGAGCGGCGAACTCCGGATAAAGCTGGTGTCCACCCCGGTAATTGAACCCCTTCAACTCTGGCGTCACGAACGACACCGGCGAGCCGGCCAGGAGGAAGACGGTCAGAGGCAGTCCAATCAAGGCACCGAGGCTGACCCACAGCACGGGCAGCTGCTTTCCGGTGCGGTTCTGTGCGCGCCTGGCGTAGGACGAAAAAGCGACGCAGAAGATGCTGGCCGCCAGGAACGCAAGTCCCACGGTACCTGCTCCTGCGTAGAGCTGGATTTCCGGAATGATGAGACCGCGATTGTTCAGATAGATGCGGCCGGGGAGTTCGATCGACGCCCTCGGCGCAGGCAGCGCTTTCAGGACTGCATTGTACCAGAACAAAAGCTGCAGCAATAACGGGATGTTGCGTATGATCTCGACGTACGAAGCCGCGACCTTTGAAACGATCCAGTTCGGTGACAGACGGGCAATGCCGACGACAAAGCCCAAGACTGTGGCCAACACGATCCCAAGCAAGCTAACGTAGAGGGTGTTGACCACACCCACCCAGAACGCTTGGCCGTAGGTGGAGAGCGTGTCGTAGGGGATCAGCGTCTGATTGATGTCGAAGCCGGCGGCCTCGTTCCAGAAGCCGAAAGACAGCGGAATCCCGCGTGCCCTCATGTTCGACGCAGTCTGAACGGCAATGCCCACGGCCAATGCCAGCAGGCTGCCCGCTAGCAAAAGTTGATAGATGAGGCCCCGGACCTTGGCGTCGTGCAGGGACAAGCTCCTGCGCGAGGGCGCGGCGAGCAGCACATCGGACATGACCCTGTTCCTGTGTTGGTGCAGAACTAATGCATGTCGCGCAAAAGTGCGCAGCGGTTTTGCGATAACGACATGCATAAACAAGAACTTAAAGCGTGTCGCATGACTCCATTCAACGCCGACGCGCTTTAAGACGCCGGCGCAATCGCCGGCGGCTCGTGACCGACCCAGCCTAGCGGATCGGCGGGGCGTACTGGAGACCGCCCTCGTTCCAAAGCGCGTTCAGGCCGCGCTCCATCTTGAGCGGCGAGGCCTTGCCGATATTGCGATCGAACACTTCGCCATAGTTGCCAACCTGCTTGATAACGTCCACGGACCAGCTATCGCCAAGCCCGAGATCCTTTCCGAGGCTGCCCTCCGCTCCGAGCAGCCGGCGAATGTTCGGGTTGTCCGACGCCTTCATTTCATCGACATTCTCAGAGGTTACTCCCAATTCTTCGGCAGCGACCATGACAAGGAGCGCCCATTTGGCCACGTTGAGCCAATGATCATCGCCCTGCCGCACGGCGGGCCCAAGTGGCTCCTTGGAGATAAGTTCGGGAAGCACGACGCTGTCGTCGGCCTTCGCCATGCGCTGGCGTGACGCATTCAAGGTGGACGTGTCGGCCGAGAGGACGTCGCAGCGACCTTCGTCGTAGGCCTTTACCACGGCTTCTTCATCGGCAAACCCGACGGTCGAGTATGTCATCGAATGCGACCGGAAGTAATCGGCGAGATTCAACTCGGTCGTCGTGCCCTGAGTGACGCAGATGGACGCGCCATCCAGATCTTTGGCCGAACCGATGTTCTCCGCTTTGCGGACCATGAAGCCCTGGCCATCGTAGAAATACGTGCCCGCAAAAAGTATTCCGAGAGACGTGTCGCGGGATGACGTCCAGGTTGCGTTATGTGCGAGTATATCGATCTCGCCCGACTGAAGCGCGGTGAACCGGTCCTTCGGCGTAAGCGGAATGAACCTTACCTTCTGCGCATCGCCCAGAACCGCTGCTGCAACAGCGCGACAATAGTCGACCACGAACCCGGTCCATTTGCCCTCATTGTCCGGAAGGCTGAATCCGGCTGTCGCTGAGTTGGTTCCGCAGGTCAGAACTCCGTTCTTCTTGACATTTTCGATCGTCGCGGCGGACGCGTTGGATACAACGAGCCCTACCGCTGCTCCGACCAGACCCTTGAGAATTGCTTGCATCTTGGTTCCCCTTATTTTTTTGTGGAGCACCAAGGTTGCGCAGGCCTCATTATTGGTCAAATTCATTCTCGTCATGACAACTATGAGGTCTGCTCATACAATGGCTGCACTCGTAATGATTTCAGCCGTGTGTCTCCTGTTTATTTCTTCTGTTCTCTCTCAGAAACAATTTCTCTCTTTTTAATCTGTGACTCAGAGTAGATGTTTGAGAGAACTTCTTTGAGCCAAATCGTCCCTGGGTCCGTGGCCATCTGCGGATGAAGGAGCAACCACGCGCTCACATTTGGGATCGGCAGGGGCGGCGAAAGGAGAGTCACTTCACTCGCTTTATCAAGGATTTGGAGGATTCCGTCACCACAATGAGCAACAAGTTCGGTGCCTCGCAAGACCCACGGAAGTGCCAGATAATTCGATATCGTCGCGACCACGTTCCGCCGCAAACCAAGCTCCTTGAGCGCGGCATCCGCAAGTCCGCTGGAAACACCATCGGCGGAAACCTGCAAGTGAGACGCTGACAGGTATGTCTCCAATGACATCGCCGAACTTGCGATTTGGCTGCCGCTCCAAACTGCGCAGAAGAGACGATCCTGGCCCAGTTCGATCTTCAACAGGCTTGGGTCATCCTTGATCACTGCTCCAGTCAATGCACAGTCGATCTGTCGAAGATGAACCGAGGACGGGATATCGAGCCCGTTCGCTGGAATAATATTCAACGTGGCACCGGGCGCCTGCCTGGAAAACTCCCGCAGAAGACGTGGTATGATTATCATCGCATGGTAGTCGGTGAGGCCGACACGAAAGTTCCGCCGCGTGGTTGCGGGATCGAAAGTTTGATGGCGATCAATCGAGGCTCGAATCGTTGCCAATCCGGCCGAAATGTCTGGCAGAAGCTCGACCGCCCGCGGCGTTGGCCTCATAACGCCTCCATCGCGCGTGAACAGCCTGTCGCCGAAAAGGTGCCGCAGCCTGGATAAGGAATGGCTGATCGCAGATTGCGTTCTTCCCAATTCGCATGCCGTACGCGTGACGCTTCTTTCGCGCATCATGACGTCGAACACGCGCAGCAAATTCAGGTCGAGGTCATCGAAACTCATGAGCCGAACAGGCCTTGGTTTTTCATCATGAGGCGAGAACGTCGACGTGGCGTTCGAAAAGGAAATCCTCGTTCCGCTTCTGGCGCTGGTCCATCCGTTCAGCCACAACGTTTCCTGAGCCGCTCGAGATCGGGCACATCGACCTGGTTCACTGCGCTGATTGCAATGACTTTCTCCGCACGGAGCCTGGACAATTGACGCGAGACGGTCTCGATCGTCAGCCCGAGGAAATCGGCAATGTCACCGCGCGTGAGAGGCAGAAGAAACTTGCGGTCCTTCTGTTCGCTGTCCGCTGAGGGATCGAGGTGCGTGGCGATGAGATAAAGGAAGCTGGCGACCTTCTCGGCAGCTGTCTTTCTCCCCAGCGTGACCATCCATTCGCGGGCTTCATCGAGTTCCCTGAGCGTCTGCTCCATTAGCCGACGCTCCAGCTTGGGATTCGCCGCAATCAACCGTTCCAGACCACTCTTCGACACGCGGCAGAGATCGATGTCGGACGCAGCTTCGGCAGTTACGGCACTGTCCGGCGCGAAAAGTCGCCCGAGGAAATCCGGGGCGAACTGCAGGCCGACGATCTGCTGGCGTCCGTCTTCCAGCACCTTGGTCAGCTTGACTACGCCTCGCATTACATTCGCATAGGACTCGACAGGCATGCCCTCCGCGGCGAGTTCCTCTCCGGCAGAATGCCGCGCCAGGCGCGTGTGACGAGAAAGCGCAACAAGCTCGGCCGAATCGAGCACGCCGCACATTCCCTTGTGCCGAGCCTCGCAGCTCCGGCAAAGCACAGGAATGTCGGAGTTGTGTATGTCCTTGCGGTTCGTGTCCATGGCGCTGTCGTGAATATCGGACACTCCGGCGCCGAATGCCAGCGTGGCGTACACAAGGTTCGCATATTGCCGCAGACGCAGCCGATCCAGAAACTCGTCCGCACGTTTGATCCATGTCAAGAGAGCTCCGGCCGTTGCCGGATAACGCTGGCGCAAGGGAGGCGCCTGGTTCTTCTGGGCAATTGACAGAGGGTTCGATCGAAGCGGAGATAGCGCTGCCAACGCAACCCCGACGTAACACGTACCTGATCCAGGAACTGAAAGGCCTGATCCAGGAACTGAAAGGAAAGAGTCGGGATTTGGGAGGATAGCATGGGCGAGGCTCTAGCCGGTCATCATGCCGATCGGATACAGGCCGCAATCATTTCAGATGCCGCGGCGAAGTCGGCGCTGGTCGCTTCATGGCGACGCTCATCCAATTTGCATAAGCTCGATCCAACCGATCCCAAACCGCCGCGATACCTGACCCAGGCCGAATTTATCGACGCCAGGCAACGGATCGAACCGCTTATCCGAGCTGCCCAATCAAGCCTCGACAGACTCTACCTGGCGGTGGGAGGTGTTGGATGCTGCGTGCTTCTCGCCGACCAAGAGGGCGTGCCGATCGAACGACGCGGTGCACCTGCGGATGACGAGACGTTTCACAACTGGGGGTTGTGGACAGGCTCGGTCTGGAACGAGGAGAGCGAGGGCACCAACGGCATCGGCACCTGTCTTGTCGAGCAGCGCGTGCTGACGATCCATCGCGACCAGCATTTTCACACGCGCAACACAGCCCTCAGCTGCATCACCGCGCCCATCTACGATCACGAAGGAGACCTCGTCGCCGCCCTCGACGTGTCTTCCTGCCGGGCAGATCTAACCGAAGCCTTCGCCAATCTTATTTCGGTGGCTGTGGTCGACGCCGCACGACGCATCGAGGCGGAGAACTTCAAGATGGCATTCCCGAAGGCGCGCATTCTGCTCGCGCCAATAACCGACAAAGGTTCGGGCGGACTGATCGCGGTCGATGCGGACGACCTTGTGGTCGGCGCGACCCGCATAGCGCGATTGGCGCTGGGGATCACGCAAAAGAGCCTTCGGAAGCCGCTCCCCGCGGCCGATCTGCTTGGCGGGGCGAGGAAGGTCACCGAAGTCCTCGCCGAGGCGGAGCGCGGGGCTCTGCAACGGGTGCTGGCCCGGACAGATGGAAATGTCTCGGCCGCGGCCGCGGCGCTTGGGATCAGCCGTGCGACGCTCCACCGGAAGCTCAACCGCCTCGATCTCCATAGATCGCACTGATCTTTTCGAATCCCGGCACGACTGTCGCAGTTCTGCGACACCTCCTGCGGGTCCACTGTTCTCACCATCGTGACAGCGAGCGGGCAGATGCGGCAAGTCTTTCCACCGAAGCGCCGCATCCCGCGGCGTTGTTTCGGGAGGTATATCATGAACAAGGTTGAATTCTCACGCTCCGTCAAGGCGCCCTTCGACAAGCGTTATGGCAATTTCATTGGCGGCAAATGGACCGAGCCGCTTTCCGGCAAGTATTTCGAGAACTTCTCGCCGGTAAACGGTCAGCTTCTCTGCGAAGTCACCCGTTCCGACTCCAAGGACATCGAGGCCGCGCTCGACGCGGCCCATGCGGCCAAGGACGCATGGGGCCGCACCAGCCCGGCCGAGCGCGCCTTGATTCTCAATCGCATTGCTGATCGCATGGAGGAGAACCTCGATCTCCTCGCGCGCGCCGAGACCTGGGACAACGGCAAGCCGATCCGTGAAACGACCGCCGCCGATCTGCCGCTGGCCATCGATCACTTCCGCTACTTCGCCGGCGCGATCCGCGCCCAGGAGGGCAGCCTCTCCGAGATCGACCACGACACCGTTGCCTATCACTTCCACGAACCATTGGGCGTCGTGGGCCAGATCATCCCGTGGAACTTCCCGCTGCTCATGGCGGTATGGAAACTGGCCCCCGCGATCGCGGCAGGCAACTGCGTGGTTCTGAAACCCGCAGAGCAGACCCCGGCGGCGATCATGCTCTGGGCGGACCTCATCGGCGACCTGCTGCCGCCGGGCGTGCTCAACATCGTCAACGGCTTCGGCCTCGAGGCAGGCAAGCCGCTCGCCTCCTCGAACCGGATCGCCAAGATCGCTTTCACAGGCGAGACGACCACTGGCCGGCTGATCATGCAGTACGCCAGCCAGAACCTTATCCCGGTAACGCTCGAACTCGGCGGCAAGTCGCCCAACATCTTCTTCCAGGACGTCACCGCCGAGGACGACGATTTCTTCGACAAGGCGATCGAGGGTTTCGTCATGTTCGCACTCAACCAGGGCGAGGTTTGTACCTGCCCGAGCCGGGCGCTGATCCACGAAAAGATCTACGACCGCTTCATGGAGCGGGCGCTGAAGCGCGTCGAGGCGATCGTCCAGGGCGACCCGCTGGATCCGGCGACGATGATCGGCGCGCAGGCCTCGTCCGAGCAGCTCGAGAAGATCCTGTCCTACATCGACATCGGCAAGCAGGAGGGCGCCGAAGTGCTCACCGGCGGCGCGCGCAACGAGCTGCCGGGCGATCTCGCCGGCGGCTATTATGTCAAGCCGACAGTGTTCAAGGGCCACAACAAAATGCGCATCTTCCAGGAGGAGATCTTCGGGCCGGTGGTTTCGGTGACAACCTTCAAGGACGACGACGAGGCGTTGTCGATCGCCAACGACACGCTCTACGGCCTCGGCGCCGGCATCTGGAGTCGCGACGCCAACCGGCTCTACCGCTTCGGGCGGGCGATCCAGGCGGGCCGCGTCTGGACCAACTGCTACCACGCCTACCCGGCGCACGCGGCGTTTGGCGGCTACAAGCAGTCCGGCATCGGCCGCGAGACCCACAAGATGATGCTCGACCACTACCAGCAGACCAAGAACATGCTGGTCAGCTACAGCCCGAAGAAGCTCGGCTTCTTCTGAGGACTGCCTCACGGGGCGCGGGACGTTCCCGCGCTTCGCTTTCCGGAGGGAGGATGGAATGCACGACAAGGTGAGCGCCACGCCAGCGGCGCTGGAGCTCCTGGCTATGATCATCGCCGAGCATGGGCCGGTGCTGTTCCACCAGTCGGGCGGCTGCTGCGACGGTTCCTCGCCAATGTGCTACCCCGTGGGTGATTTCGCTCTGGGGGACAGCGACATATTGCTCGGCGAGATCGGCGGCGCGCCGTTTTACATCGGCGCGGCGCAATACGACGCGTGGAAGCATACCGACCTCGTCATCGATGTTGTGCCCGGACGCGGTGGCATGTTCTCACTCGATAACGGCCGCGAGAGACGGTTCCTGACGCGGTCCACGGTGTGCCACATGGGGATCTGATTTCGAGTATCAGCGGACGTCTATCTGGCGCGCCCTCGCGCCCTCAAGCTGGTTCATGTCTGCGCCGTTGCTTCACGAAATCGACAAAAGCACGAAGCCCGGCCGGCGTCGGACGCCTCGATAGCGAGAAGCGTAATTCTTGAACCCTCGCCTGCCAAGGCAGCAACGCGATAAAACGGCTCGTCGAAAGCGGCTGTCCTCTGGCAGGCGGCCAAGCTCAACCGCTTGAGCACCTCCGGTTCTACTCGAGCGCATCACCGATATCGCCGCAGCATGCCATCCCGCACTCGTCCGGCGTGCCGTGGTGGAGGCGGTAAATCGCAACGCCCGTCGCGAAACGATCGTATGAACGCGTTGATCTTCCCATCGATCCGGAGAACCCGATTTTGAGGGGCTCACGGCCAGCGTTGAACACGAGTATTGTTATTCGGGTCTGCTATACGCGCCGATATGCGACACCTACGCTTCTGCGCAGATTGGGCCGCTTTGATCTCGATCAAGCTGAAAAGAAGGCCCAAAGGTAGAGTTCAGGCCAAGGCCTCGTCCCGGCGTGTCTGTGGACTGGACGCGCCAAGCGCGAGCGTTCCTTGGGCGGAACAGGCAACAGAGGACAAGAAGGCAATGTACAAGCACATCCTGATTTCGACGGACGGCTCCGACGTCGCGCAGAGGGGCGTCGACCATGGGCTTTCGCTTGCCAAGAGCCTCGACGCGAAGGTGACCGTCATCACGGTCACCGAGCCTTTCCCCTTCCATGCGAGCGCGGCCGGCGGCGGCTGGGTCCCGCTTCCCGGGGATATCTCGGGGTATGAAGAGGGGCAGAAGAAGGCTGCGGAGAAACTCCTGGCGACGGTGCGGGAATCGGCCGCCAGGATCGGCGTCAGCGCGGACGTGCTGCACGTGCCCGACGCGAGGCCAGCGGAAGCCATCGTCGGCGCGGCGAAGGCCCAAGAATGCAGCCTGATCGTCATGGCCTCGCACGGCCGGCGCGGCCTCGGGCGCCTGCTGCTGGGCAGCCAGACCTCGGAAGTGCTGGCCCATAGCCCCGTTCCAGTGCTCGTCGTACGCTGAGCGGGATGGAGGAAATTCCTGTCCTGAAGGACTACATCGAATGAAGCTTCGCGCTCTTGTGCCCCTACTCACCTATCCGGAACCCCACACGACGGCAGTCGTAGCCAATGCTGCGGCGGTGACGGATCTGCTTGGCGCGGACCTCCACGCGCTGGTGCTAGAAGCTGACATTCCAGAGGTTTCGAACGCGTTCTCCCGCATGCTCATGAATCTGCCGGAAATGATCCGCAACGCCGAGAAACTCAGCGCGAGCAACGGCGCGGAACTGCTGGCCGCGGCCAGGGTTGAGGCGGAAGCCAGAAGCCTGAATCTGACGACTTCCGTGGAGAGGACGCAGGTCGCGCTGCTTGGCGAGGCGGCCGCTCGCCATGCCCGCTATTTCGACATGGCGCTTGTCGGGTGGAACTCCGACAACCCCGGTATCCGCGCTTTGGCGGAGGCCGTTGTCTTCAGCTCCGGCCGCCCGACGATCCTTCTGCCCGATCAGGCGCCGCCCGCCAGTTTTAGCCGGGTGTCGATCGCATGGGATGGCACGCGCGTCGCAGCCCGCGCCGTGTCAGACGCCAGGTTTGTTCTGGAGCGCGCCGTGGAGATCAAGGTTGTCACCGTCACAGACGAAAAGTCAATCGACGAGGCAGATGCGGGGGAGCGGCTCGCGGGAAGTCTGCGCGAAGCCGGGCTGAAAGCCACCTTCTCGGCAGTGCGCGCGGAGGACTGCCCGATTGCAGAAACCCTGCAGCGCCACGCTGCCGGCCTAGGTTCGGATCTGCTGGTGATGGGAGGCTACGGTCACTCACGGCTCAGGGATTTCGTTCTCGGCGGCGCGACCGAAGGCGTCTTGGCGGACCTGAGGATGCCAGTGCTGCTTTCGCATTGACCGCCCTGCTGATGATGGATGCTTACCTTGCCTGATGCGCGGTGGCCGATTCTCTCGTTGAGAGGAGTGCTCCTCGGCGTGGCGCTCAGCGGACTCATGGTCGGCATTACTGGATGGGCGTCCGGCGCAGGCTGGCATCCCTGGCCGTGGGCCGTCGCGACCGCGTTGGTGCTGGCGGCCCTCGCCGTCGAGATCGTCCGCAGTCTGTCGCGCGGCGAAGTCGGGCTTGACCTGGTCGCCGCGCTATCGATGTCGGCCGCGCTCGCGTTCGGCGAGATGCTAGCGGGCAACGTCGTCGCGCTGATGTACGCGGGTGGCCAGTTTCTCGAAGGCTATGCGGCCGGCCGCGCACGCAGGGAGATGACCGCCCTACTCGGTCGCGTGGCCCACAGCGCCATGCGGTACGGCAATGACGGGCTCGACGAAGTCCTCATCCAGGCTATCGTTCCAGGCGACCGGCTCCTCGTTCGCCGCGGCGAAGTGATCCCCGTCGACGGCAGCCTTGCCTCACCTTCTGCCGTCCTGGACGAGTCCGCCTTGACTGGAGAGAGCCTGCCACGCACGAAGTTGCTGGGTGACGAAGTCCTGAGCGGAGCAACCAATGCTGGCGATGCCTTCGATCTCCTTGCGGACAGACCCGCGGCCGAAAGCACCTACGCCAACATCGTCCGGCTTGTAACCAAGGCACAGGAAGGCAAGCCTCCCAGCGTGCGTGCGGCGGATCGCTACGCGGTCTGGTTCCTGCTGCTGACGGTCTTGGCGGCAGGAACTGCCTGGGCCATCTCCGGCGACCCTGTCAGAGTGCTGGCTGTGTTGGTGGTCGCAACGCCGTGCCCGCTCATCCTCGCCCTGCCCGTCGCCATCATCTCCGGCATGTCGCGCGCCGCCAAGCTCGGCGTTCTCGTCAAGGACGGCGGGGCTCTCGAGACCCTTGCGAAGGTCAAGACGGTTATCCTCGACAAAACCGGAACCCTGACGTTCGGCCAAGCCGAGGTGGTCGACGTACGCACCGTCGGGACCTGGTTACCTGACGAGGTCCTGCGGCTCGCCGCCTCGCTCGACCAGGCGTCCGGCCACGTCACGGCAGCGGCGCTGGTGGCGGACGCACGCCGGAAGGGGCTCCCGCTCTCTGCGCCGACGGACGTCAGCGAGGTCGCCGGAACCGGAATCAAAGGGATTGTCGAAAGACGCAGGCTGGTTACCGGCGGCAGCCGCTTCGTCAGGGACGCGATCACGCAGGGCGATCCCCATGGGTTGCGGGAAGGTCTTCCCTGGGGAAGCGCCGTGGTGGCCGTCGGCGTAGACGGCGTCCTGGCCGGGATCATCGCCATGGCTGACGCGATCAGGCCGGAGGCGCCCGCCATGCTCCGGGCGCTGGAGAAGGCTGGGATCGACCGCGTCGTGATCGCCTCCGGCGATCGCCAGGATGTGGTCGACGCCGTGGCTGCCCGGCTCGGGATAGCCAAGGCGGATGGCGAACTGGATCCGGCGCAGAAGGTCGAAGTCGTGACCAGGGAACGCATGCGCGCTCCCGTGCTCATGGCTGGAGACGGCGTGAATGACGCTCCCGCGTTGGCGAGCGCCGACGTGGGCGTGGCGTTGGGCGCGCGCGGCTCCGCCGCCTCGTCGGAAAGCGCCGGAGTCGTCATTCTCGTCGACCGCATCGACAGCCTGGCGTCCGCGGTAGAGGTCGCGCATCGGACCCGCCAAATCGCAACGCAAAGCGTGGTCGCCGGCCTCGGCCTCTCCGTCGTCGGGATGGCTGTGGCTGCGCTCGGCTATCTCCCGCCTGTGGCTGGCGCACTCGTGCAGGAGGGCATAGACGTAGCGGTGATCCTCAACGCCCTGCGTGCCCTCCGGTGATGTTCCGGACTCCTGAGCCACTCGGCCCCAGATTTCCCGCGTTCAGGCGTTTCAGTGCCCCGCGTGTTCGCTGTGAAGCAGTTCCAGACCGGGCGCCGGTCGCTCCAGGTCATGAGCTGTCTGGCCCTCGGCCGCAGCCTGGGTCCATTCTGCCCTGTCCGTGCCGCAGACCTGGATCACCGGGAAATAGATCGTTTCGCCCGCCGGGAGGCTTGCGTCGAGAGTCGCCCTGAAGACGAACTCATCATCGTACTCGTCGTCCGCCACGCTTCCGCCGCTCCAGGATAGCTCGGTAACGCCTTCGGCCACCTTCTTGCCGTGCAGATCGTACTCTGCCTTGTACCCCGTCACCGTCTTTCGATCGTCCATCCGGCCTTGGGCATCGGCTTGACCGCGATAACGCCTTCCGGGATCCGGACCCGGACCTCGTCCGTGGCCTTGCCGTCGCAACCGTGCGGAATCCTTAGAACCGCCTTGTAGGTCGTGCCGACGGCAGCCTGGGCGTTTTCGAACGAAACATGCGCATGGGCCGGATCCGGCCACGATCGCAGCGACCGCCGCAACTATAAGAGGCCTGTACATCTGACTGTCTCCTTTCTTCTCCAGGTCGAATGACCTCTCCAGGTCGAATGACACTCGAGTTGCGCGACGGGTTGTTCCGCACGCTTATGGAGCCACTGCATAGCCGCGTTGGCCGTCAGCTATTTGCGCTGCAGCAAACTCCGCAGATACGCCTTCAGGTCGCTCCCCCGAAAATCCATCGGGAGTTTGTTCCAGGACAAACTCCTCTGTCATGGCGGGCGTAGAAGTCGCTCATCGACAACGATGGATCACAAGGAGAACCGAGATGTTCACGCGTCGCCGGGCACTGATGGGAGCAGCGGCCGCCGCCATGCTGGCCGCGATGCCTTCAATGACCGCTTTCGCGAACGAGACCGAGATCGCCGCGCTGCCGCGCGAGCAGGTCACACTCGTCGCACCGCCCTTCGTGCATGCGCACGAACAGGTGGCCAAGAGCGGTCCGAAGGTGGTCGAGTTCACGATGACCATCGAGGAAAAGCCCGTCACTATCGATGACGAAGGCACCGTGCTGCAGGGCATGACCTTCAACGGCTCGATCCCCGGCCCGATGATGGTCGTCCATGAAGGCGATTACGTCGAGTTGAACCTGGTCAACCCCGGCAGCAACTCGATGCCCCACAACATCGACTTCCACGCCGCCACCGGCGCGCTCGGCGGCGGAGCCCTCACGCTCATCAATCCCGGGGAACAGGTGAAGCTGCGTTTCAAGGCAACCCGAACCGGAACCTTCGTCTACCACTGCGCGCCCGAAGGCCCGATGATCCCGTGGCACGTCGTGTCCGGCATGAGCGGGACGATCATGATCCTGCCCCGCAACGGCCTGAAGAACGAGAAGGGCGAGCCGCTCACCTACGACAAGGTCTTCTACATCGGCGAGAACGACTTCTACGTGCCGCGCGACGAGGACGGCAACTTCAAGTCCTACGAGAGCCACGGCGACAGCTACGCCGACACGCTGGAGGTGATGAAACGTCTCGTCCCGTCCCATGTCGTTTTCAACGGCGCCAAGGGCGCCCTGACGGGCGACAACGCCATGAAGACAAAGGTCGGCGAGACGGTCCTGATCGTCCACTCGCAGGCCAACCGCGACACCCGGCCCCACCTGATCGGCGGCCATGGCGACTACGTCTGGGAAGAGGGCAAATTCGCCAACCCGCCCGCCAAGGACCTGGAGACCTGGTTCATCCGCGGCGGATCGGCGGGAGCCGCGCTCTACACCTTCCTCCAGCCGGGCGTCTACGCCTACGTCAACCACAACCTGATCGAAGCGGTCGAACTCGGAGCGACGGCCCACTTCGTCGTCGAGGGCGAATGGAGCGACGACCTGATGAAGCAGGTCGAGGCTCCCGGACCGATCCCGACTCACTGACCGATCAGGCTGGCGGCCCGGACCAAGGGGGATCCGGGCCACGTTCCCATGGAGTATTTCGATGCCCGTCACCATGCTGGAAGCAGCTTTCGGCACCGTCGCCGCGCTGGTCGTGCCGGCGCTCGCCGTCGGATTGCATGCGCCGCTGGAACACGAACGGTCAGTTCCGGTCGCGGCAACCGTCGAGATCGGGGAAAGGATCGTGGACTTTCCGGCACCGGGCGAATTCCAGTCAGGCGGTGTTCCTGCAGCGGCTCCCGCCAAGCCTATCATGGTCGCCGGCTTCCGGATGATGACGCGGCAGGTCAGCCTCGCCGAGTACGATCGCTGCGTTGCCGCAGGCGCCTGCATGGCGGCCGACGCACGACCTTCTCAGGCAGACGTTCCGGTCACCGGGGTCAACTGGACGGACGCCGACACATATGCTCGCTGGTATTCTGAGGCCACTGGCGAATCCTGGCGGCTTCCGACCGCGCTCGAGGCAGCCGCGGCGGCCGGCGAACGTTTTGGTGGCGAATCCTTCTCCGCAACGGCGGACGACCCCCAAAATCCCGCGGTGCGCTGGATACGGCGATACAAGGAGGAAGCCGCGGCCAGGCGCCCCGCGGATCCAGAGCCGAAGCCCGGCGGCCACTACGGCGTCAACACTCTCGGCGTCGAGGATTTCGGCAGCAACGTCTGGGAATGGACTTCGAGCTGCTACAGCCGCGTCACGCTCGAGGCCAAGAGCGGCCTGCCCGAGACCGTCGTCGAGAACTGCGGCGTACACGTGCTCGAGGGACGGCACCGGGCCTACATGTCCAATTTCGTTCGAGACGGCAGGAGTGGCGGATGCGCCGTGGGCACGCCACCGGAGAATCTGGGATTTCGGCTTGTTCGCGATGAGCCCTTTTGCGGGCCTGCATGCTGGATCAGCGCGCTCTTCTCCAGGGAAAGTTCCCAATCGTGACACAGAAATCAGACGCGTCGAGAATGCTTGCGGCAGCCTCGTCGCGGTTGCTGGAACTTGCCAACAGGGGCGAAAGTTCCTTTGCCGCGGAGTTGCTGCGCCGCCTCGCCGAGGTGGGGCGTGACGGTGTTGCAACTGAAATCAACGACACCGCGTCCGATCGAACGGGAACGGTGGATCATGCGCCGAGTCCCGCCAAAAACTTCGCTGAAGCGAAGCGGATGCGCGACGCGATCGACATCGCATTGGCGCTTCTCGATGAGATATTCGAGTTGGCGCCTCGCGAGCCCAAGCAGGCCGTCGCGAGCGACATCGCAGATATATTCCGCGAGATCTCCGAGATCGCGGCGCTTGGAGAGAGTGCGGCCAGGAAGGCGATTGAGGAATGAAGAAACGCCGTCGCCCCAAGGAGACTACACCAATGGGTACCGATACTGCGCGACGACCGACACTCCCGATCGAATCCCTGACGCGGCCGTCGCTGGTCGAACGCGTTCGTCAAGGAGTAGCCGACGCAGCGCTCGAACGCGAATGCGCCAAGGCCGCGAACGGCAAGCTGGATCGTGTCGGCTCGGAAGACGATCTGGTCCGGCGCGCCGGCGGGCTCGCGCACGCCAGAAGCATGCGAGACGCCATCGTGCTCGTCCTCGCGCTTCTCGGGGAACTGGACGAACTCATGCCCGACGAGCCTGATCGCTCCGCGTTCCACGAGATCGCGGATCTGTTTCAAGACGTCTCCGAATTCGCGGCGTTCGGGGTGAAGGCCGCAAGACAGGCGGCAGGCGGAGGAAACAGCTGATGTCAGCCGCTACCACGCTAACCGACAGGTCCGTGCTGCGCTCGCTGCGCAAGTCCGGCTACGTTTCCCGTGACGGCCGGGGGCGGGTGTCCTCCATGCCGCCGATCCTCCAGTATGGATTCAGGCCGTTCTTCTTCCTCGCCGCGCTCCACGCCGGCGCGGCGATCCCGGCCTGGCTTTGGACCTATTTTTCCGGCCATGCTTTGCCCGGCCCCTTCCCCGGCCTGCACTGGCACGCCCACGAAATGCTGTTCGGCTATCTGCAGGCCGTCCTGGCCGGCTTCGTGCTCACCGCAATCCCGAACTGGACGGGCCGGTTGCCGCTGAGCGGCTGGCCCCTCGCGGGCCTGGTGACACTGTGGCTGGCCGGGCGCATAGCTTGTGCCGCCGCCCCCGGCCCGGTCGCTGCCGTCGTCGTTGATATTTCGTTCCCGGCCATGCTTGGCTTTGCGGTCTGGCGCGAGGTGGTGGCAGGGCGCAACTGGAAGAACGCGCCCGTGGCTGTCATGATCACGCTGTTCGGGCTGGCCAACGCGCTGGACCACGCAGCCAATCTCGGGTTCGTTCCGCATGGCTTGGGCGTGCGGCTGGCACTGGGCGCGATCGCTGTGCTGCTTGCCCTTGTCGGTGGCCGCATCGTTCCAAGTTTCACCCGGAACTGGCTTGTCAAGAATGGCGGGACGCGCCTTCCAGCAAGCTTCGGCGCCCTGGACAAGGGGGCGCTGGCGACGACCGCCGTTGGCGCGGCTGCCTGGGTGGCCGTTCCGGATTCCGCTGCCGCAGGGGGCATGCTCGGTCTCTCCGGTGGGCTTCTGGCCGCGCGTCTGGCGCGCTGGCAAGGCCGGCACACCACGCGCGAGCCAATCGTGCTGATCCTCCATGTCGGCTACGCCTGGCTCGGCTTCGCACTATTGCTGCTCGGTGGCTCCATGCTGTTTTCAGGGCTACCGGAAAGCGCCGCCCTGCACGCGCTGACAGCCGGCGCGATCGGCACGATGACGCTCGCCGTCATGACCCGCGCCAGCCTCGGCCACACTGGACGGGAGATCGTCGCGGACCGGACCGTGCTCGCAGCCTACATAGCGGTTACAACGGGAGCTGTCCTGCGGGTCGCGGCGCCGTTGGCGGGAGACTGCTACGCCCATTTACTCATCTGCGGCGGGGCGCTGTGGAGTGCCGCCTTCCTGCTGTTCGCCATTCGCTATGCGCCTGTCCTGTGGGGGCGCAGGGCCAGCGCTTGAGATGGGCGGATACTCCGAGCCTTCGGCCGGCATAGTTCGAGACGTTGGAGCCTCAGAAAAAAGGTATTGAAAAAGCCACTTAAGACGATAGCCTTCAGCGGTCTGACGCTTCACAGTATCTGGCCAAGTCCAAGGCACATGGAGTGGTCATGACCCAGGACAGCCCCCAGGCCCTTTCCGACCCCGGACCTTCGCGTTCGAAGACGAGGCGACGAGAGTTGCTGGCCTTTCTCGCACTCGCTTTCGGCATCTGGCCCATCGTCGCTGTCGGCGTCGTCGGTGGCTACGGCTTCCTGGTCTGGATGTATCAGATCGTGTTCGGGCCGCCCGGCCCTCCGGGAGGGTGAAGCAATGCGCGAAAATCCTGCTATCACCCGCAGATCCCTTCTCAAGGGTGGATTTCAGGCTCGGCATCATATTTCGAGCGCCGTCGTCGTCGTGCTGCCGGCGCGAAGGGAAGAATTGAGCAGGCGACTGGCGGAAATGCCTGGCGTGGAGATTCACGCCGGCGAAGGCAGCCGGATCGTCGTCACGATCGAGGGTCCAGGCAGCGGCATGCTCGGCGAGACCCTGACCACTATCTCGATGATGGACGGCGTGATCGCCGCCAACATGGTCTTCGAGCATATCGAGGGACGGGAGGACGAAAGCAAATGACGTCATCCATCAACCGTCGTGATCTGCTGAAGGCGCACGCGGCGTCGCTCGCGGCAGCGTCGGCCGGGATCGTTCTCCCGGCCGCGGCGCAGCCCGTTCCCGGTGGCGTCGAAGCACTGGAGATCAAGTGGTCCAAGGCTCCCTGCCGCTTCTGCGGCACCGGGTGCGGCGTGATGGTCGGCGTGAAAGACGGACGTGTTGTCGCGACACACGGTGACATGCAGGCCGAGGTCAACCGCGGCCTGAACTGCGTCAAGGGCTATTTTCTCTCCAAGATCATGTATGGCGAGGATCGCCTGACAAGGCCGTTGATGCGCAAGCGCGGCGGCGCCTACGACAAGGACGGCGAGTTCGAGCCCGTCTCCTGGGACGAGGCCCTCGACCTGATGGCGCAGAAGTGCAAGGCCGTGCTCCGGGAGAAAGGTCCCGAAGCGGTCGGCATGTTCGGCTCCGGCCAATGGACCGTCTTCGAGGGTTACGCCGCAACCAAGCTGATGCGCGCCGGCTTCCGTTCGAACAATCTCGATCCCAACGCCCGACATTGCATGGCCTCGGCCGCCGTCGCCTTCATGCGCACATTCGGCATGGACGAGCCGATGGGCTGCTACGACGATTTCGAGCACGCCGACGCCTTCGTGCTGTGGGGCTCGAACATGGCCGAGATGCACCCAATCCTGTGGACACGGGTGGCGGACCGCCGGCTCGGCCATCCCCATGTGCGCTGCGCGGTTTTGTCGACCTTCACGCACCGGTCGATGGACCTTGCTGACATCCCGATTGTGTTCAAGCCGGGCACGGATCTGGCGATCCTGAATTACATCGCCAACCACATCATCCTGTCCGGGCGGGTCAACGAAACGTTCGTGCGCGACCACACTGTGTTCATGAGCGGGGCCACCGACATCGGCTACGGGCTGCGGCCGGACAATCCCGTAGAGATGGCTGCCAAGGGTGCGGCGGATCCCGGAAAAACGGAGCCAATCGACTTCGACGCGTTCAAGACGATGATCTCGGACTACACGCTCGAGATGGTCTCGGAACTGTCTGGCGTCGAGCCCGAGTTCCTCGAGGAACTGGCGGAGCTCTATGCCAACCCCGACGTGAAGGTGATGTCGCTGTGGACCATGGGCTTCAACCAGCACGTCCGCGGCGTGTGGGCCAACCAGATGGTCTACAATATCCACCTGTTGACTGGCAAAATCTCGGAGCCTGGCAACAGCCCGTTTTCGCTCACCGGCCAACCGTCGGCCTGCGGCACCGCGCGCGAGGTCGGCACCTTCGCCCACCGCCTCCCCGCCGACATGGTTGTGACCAACCCCGAGCACCGAAAGCACGCCGAGGAGATATGGCGTCTGCCGCACGGCCTCCTGCCGGAGAAGCCCGGCTTCCATGCCGTCCAGCAAGACCGCATGCTGAAGGACGGCAAGCTCAACTTCTACTGGGTCCAGGTCAACAACAACGTTCAGGCCGCACCGAACAATTCGAACGAGACCTATCCGGGCTACCGCAACCCTGACAACTTCATTGTCGTGTCCGATGCCTATCCGACCGTTACCGCGCTCTCGGCGGACGTGATCCTGCCGGCGGCGATGTGGGTGGAAAAGGAAGGAGCATACGGCAATGCCGAGCGCCGCACTCATGTCTGGCACCAACTCGTGGATGCGCCCGGCGAGGCGCGCTCCGATCTTTGGCAGTTGGTCGAATTCTCGAAACGTTTTACCACCGAAGACGTCTGGCCGGCCGACCTCCTGAATGCCAATCCTGACTACAAGGGCAAGACGCTGTTCGACGTGCTGTTCAGGAACGGCATGGTCGACCGCTTCCCATTAGGAGAACTCGACGCCGAGTATGAAAACAGGGAATCGCGCGAATTCGGCTTCTACCTGCAGAAGGGCTTGTTCGAGGAGTATGCCGAATTCGGCCGCGGTCATGGCCACGATCTCGCGCCTTACGACGTCTATCACGAGGTGCGTGGCCTGCGCTGGCCCGTCGTCGACGGCAAGGAGACGAAGTGGCGCTATCGCGAAGGCCTCGACCCCTATGTGAAGCCGGGCGAAGGCATAAAATTCTATGGCAAGCCAGACGGCAAGGCAGTGATCCTCGCCGTGCCTTACGAGCCTCCGGCGGAATCCCCTGACGAGGAATACGACGTCTGGCTGGTAACTGGACGCGTCCTCGAGCATTGGCATTCGGGATCGATGACGATGCGGGTGCCGGAGCTCTACAGGGCGTTCCCCGGCGCGGTCTGCTTCATGAACGCCGACGACGCGCGACGGCGCGGCATCAACCAGGGAGCCGAGGTCCGGGTCGTTTCACGGCGTGGCGAGATCAGGCTCAGGGTCGAAACCCGGGGGCGTAACCGCATGCCGCGCGGCGTGGTGTTCGTGCCCTGGTTCGACGCCAGCAAGCTCATCAACAAGGTGACGCTCGACGCCACTGATCCCATCTCCAAACAGACGGATTTCAAGAAATGCGCGGTCAAGGTCATGCCCGTCTGACGCGCCGCGCGCGCGTCGCACTTGTCGCCGCAGGCCTGTTCGCCGTCGGCACTGCGGCGTTGGCGCAAATGTCGGCCGAGATTGTCCCGCCGCTTACCGGGGCAGCGCAGCCCATGGACGAACTTCCGGCTGATCCGACGCCCAAGTGGACAGTCGACGATATCAGAAAGATGCGCGCCTATCCCGACCAGCCGCCCGTCATCCCGCACTCGATCGAGGGCTACCAGCTTTCGGTTAACACGAACCGCTGCCTGTCGTGCCACAAGCGCGAGTTCACGCAAGGGTCGGGCGCACCGATGATCAGCGTCACGCATTACATCACCCGCGAGGGCCAGATGTTGGCCGACGTCTCACCCCGACGCTATTTCTGCACCGCCTGTCATGTGCCGCAGGCCGACACCGCGCCGCTCGTCGGCAACACGTTCACCGACATGAGCAAGCTGGGCGTCGGCCACGCGGGAGATGAGTAGCATGTGGTCACGGCTCAAGGCCGCCGCCTTATGGGCCTGGCGCATATTGGCGACGCCCGCCGCGACGCTCAGCCTGGGCTTCCTGACGCTCGGCGGCTTTGTCGGCGGTGTGATGTTCTGGGGTGCGTTCAACACCGCCCTGGAACTGACCAACACCGAGCAGTTTTGCATCTCCTGCCATGAGATGGAGACGAACGTTTACGAGGAGCTCACGCGCACCGTCCACTTCTCGAACCGTTCAGGAGTGAGGGCCTCGTGCCCGGACTGTCACGTCCCGCACGAATGGACCGACAAGATCGCCAGGAAAATGCAGGCTTCCAAAGAGGTCTGGGGCAAGATCTTCGGCACCATCAACACCCGCAGGAAGTTCCTCGAATACAGGCGTGAACTGGCTGAGCACGAATGGGCCCGACTGAAAGCGAACGACAGTCTCGAATGCCGCAACTGTCATTCCTCGGTGGCGATGGACTTGTCCAAGCAAACCGAACGCGCGGCAACGATCCACACACGCTACCTCCTGTCTGGCGAGGCTACCTGCATCGACTGCCACAAAGGCATAGCCCACGAGCTGCCGAACATGGAAGGCGTCGATCCCGGCTGGAAAGTTCCCCCCGAATTTGAGGGCGAGGAACTGCCGGCGGCTTCTGTATTCGATCGCCTGGAAAGGACTGCGCGGTCCCCGCACGGAATGATGTGGAGCTTGGACGACGGCGCGCCTTCCAGATGATCGGGTGGCGGTACACCGCTCCATCCGGGGCTAGAACTCTGTGGGTGTCACGCGCGCCTCGCCCGAACGCTCAGCCACCGATCATTGGGCTTTCCGATGCACCGACGTACCTCGCTGACGATCCAGCCGGCGTCTGTGAGTGCGGACCGCAGGGCAGACTCGCGCCAGTACGTCTCGACGTAGCGCCGAGGCGCTGCAGCGCTGCCGTGTGTGGACACATTCTCGCCATCGCCCTCTCTAACCGAGGCGTGCAGTTGGCCACCGGGCCGGGTCGCCTCGGCAAGCCGTGCAAGCAGCGTGCCGAAATCCTCGCGCGCGACGTGAATCAGGCAGGCACAGGCCCAGATCCCGTCATACGGCGTGCCGGGACGCTGCGGGTCGGCCAGGTCTTCGGTCAGCGGGTCCAACAGGTCGGCCTCGAAGCCACTCTCGCGAAGCAGTTCGACGAAGCCCTTCGAAATGTCGGTGCGCCGGACGCTGATCCCCCGCTTCTCAAGCTCAAGTGCATCTCGCCCGCCACCGCTTCCGATCTCCAGCACCCTGCCAGAGCCACCCAGCTCGGTCACGAACGCATCGATCTCTGTCGCGACCCATTCTGGCATCGCCGCGGCCTCGGCAGCGTACTCCGCCGCGACCGTATCATAGGCCCGCACGGTATCCCGGTCGGTGCTCATCCTGGCGCTCCTCCTTCAAGACAAGAGGAACGATGGCGAGAGGGCCATCAGCCCGTTGCGCCCCTTAGACTTTCGGCAGTTGGTGACGTCGCGGGCGATTTGCTTCCCAGCCATAACAGAAATTCGATCTGAGACACTACCGGGCAGCCACGCTGATTGACACTTCGAAGCGACGTTTGGTCGGGAGTTGTCAACGAGGGACATTGATCTGAGACAACGACGATTGTGTGCGACGCGCGCATTGTGAGACTTCGATGAGGAGTTCCGCCATGATAATTCGACAACTATCCCTCGCCCAATGCACCGCCCTGATTTCTGAGAACCGGCTCGCGCGGCTCGCCTGCTCGTCCGGTAACCAGCCCTACCTTGTGCCAATCTACTACGCCTACGACGATAGATGCACCTATTCCTTCACTATGCCGGGCCGAAAGCTGGACACCATGCGGGGCAACCCTCAAGTGGCGCTTCTGGTCGAAGAAAAAGGTGAGGCCCGTTCTTGGAAGAGCGTCGTCGCCGAAGGCCGCTTCGAGGAGTTGCCCGACCGCATTGACATCAAACGAGAGCGCGACCGGGCCTGGTCTCTGCTTAGCCAGCACGCCAACTGGTGGGAACCCGGCGCGCTGAAGCCCGTCGTTGCACCGCTCGTCGACCATGCTTCGCACGTCTTCTTTCGAATCCATGTCGAGCGGATGTCCGGGCGGGAGGCCCATGAGAAATGAGGCAGAGCGGCGGATGCGCGTCGACGTCGAGCGTCCAAGCAGCTACTCGACCAGCAGGGCGAACGCTTTCCTGACGGCCGCTCAGTGCATTTGGCGCCAGACGCACTGTCAGATCAAGACAAGCAGCGTCATCCGGCGCGGCAGCTGCCACGAAACCAAAACGGGAAGCGTTCAACTCAATAGCAGTCCGTCACGGCCCCCGCGTGAACGGTTCTCTCTGGATCACGTGCGGCGGTGGTGGCGCTTGTAACCTGCGCTGGGAAGGTGGCCCAACGTCCTGGATGTGAAGCTTCGCGGATGGTCACCTTCGCAAGGGATCAGCAACGAGGCTTGGCGCGGCCTCCGGCTCCCAGTCAGTTTTCCAAGAGCCGCCGGTCCTCCTTGGAAAAGGAAGACCGGCGGACGAGGTCGGCGAAGCTGTGGCCCGGATGGCAGCGGCCATATCGCTGCGACGTTTCCTTCCTGATCGCGGGATCGTGGTTCGGCGCGCCTTGGCGCCAAGCCTGCCTGTCCGCTCGGTCCATCACTTCCGCCTCCTTGACGCGGCCCCCGCCGTCCGCGCCATTTCGCGTCTGTTGGCCCGCGCTACCTGGCCGCCACGGCCTGGCCGAAGAGTTCGGCGAACACGGCTTTGGCCTTGCCGGTCTGCTTGACGGCCTTCGCTGCGTCGAGGTACCGGCTGGCCCACCTCGATCAGGGCGACCATGCCCATTCCGTAGTGCGGCGCACACTTGACGCCGTAGACGCCTTCCTTATCGAGCGTTACCGTGAAGACCTCGTTGAACTTGCTCTTGAAGGCCTCGGCGCCTTCCGGGAGCATGCCTCGTTTCCACGTTGTGGCCCTTGTCGGTCGGCACGAAGCGAATGGTATCGCCGGGGGCGGCGCTGACGAAGTCGGGTTGGAACACCATCGCACCCTTCTCGCCCTTGTTCAGCATCGTGACCTCGATTTCGGCCGCGCCAGCCGCGCCTGCGATCGCGACGGCCGCGCCTAGCGCCAGCGCTGCGATGAGCTTCTTCATTTTCCTGGTCCTTTCCTGGTATGCGGCTCCAATGCCGTTGAAGGCTTTATAGTGCGTGTCGCCAACAGGCAGTTTGCGCTGGCGCAAATAGCCGCTAGAAATCGAACAGGAGCGGCGCCCCACAGGAGCAGCGCCCCACAGGAACAGCGCCCCAGACTGGAAGCGAAGACAATGCCTCTCGACAGGTCCCTGATTTCGGGATTGCCCGCGTTTGCCGGCCTCGACGGCAAAGACCTCGATGCTATTCTCTCGCGGGCGCGGTCCTCCCGCTTTCCCAAGGATTCGGAGGTTTTCGGACAAGAGGAGGAGGCCACGTCCTTCTTCCTGCTCCTGTCGGGTCATATCCGCGTCGTCCGCACCTCGCCCGAAGGGCATCAAGTGATCGCTCGATACATCACCGAGGGTGAACTCTTCGGCATCGCCATCGCCATGGGCAGGACGACCTATCCGGCGTCCGCGGTCGCGGCGGTTGATTGCGTCGTCCTCGCCTGGCCCAATTCCGCGTGGGCAGAACTGCAATCGCGTTTCCCGACGTTCGGGGCCAGTGCCTACCGCACGATCGGTTCCCGCCTCCAGGAAACCCAGGCGCAGGTCATGGAGATGTCGACCCAGCAGGTCGAGCAGCGCATCGCCCACGCGTTGCTGCGTATCGTCAGCCAGTCCGGACGAAAGACGCCAGAAGGGATCGAGATCGACTTTCCAATCACGCGTCAGGACATCGCGGAGATGACCGGAACGACGCTGCATACGGTCAGCAGGCTGCTCAGCGCCTGGGAAGACCAGGGTATTGTAAGGAGCGGGCGCCAGAAGGTCACCGTGACTGACCCGCATGCGCTCATGCTGGTGTCTGAGAACAGGCGCAAGGGGCCGGCTGCATAGCGCCGCCGTCACGTCGCTGGCATAAACGGGCGCGTTCAATACGAGCTTTGTAGAATGGGGAGCAATCGGGGGTTCCGATAAGTTCCTACCGTCGATTCTCGTCGGAAGCCGACTTCTTCGAAAAGGGCGAGGTGAATGTTGGCCAATTCCGGGTCGCGTCGCGCAAAATTTGATCTGGATCAAGTCGCATTCAGCCGCGAGCGGTAATCGACATCAGCCAAACGTTTGGAATTCCAATGATCTCGGTGACGGATCCGCTATTTTGCCAACTGCCTCTCCGGGTGGAGCGTGCCGCATGCGGCGCATGCGGTTCAGAGCGCCGCGACGCCATCACCGAGGAAGGCCGACGGCGCGTTCGCAAGCGGATCGCTGCTTATCGCCTCGAGAAGTTCCTGGGAGAAGGATTCCAGGTCGACCCGATGGGCGTGGCATGCGTCGGCGACCGTATGGAAGATTCCGATCGGACAGCCGATGCAGAGCATTCTGTTGCGGATCATCACCCTTATGGTTGCCGGCCATCGCCGCATGATCTCGTCGACCGTCATATCGGGATCGATGGTTTCAGGTTGGTTCACGATAGTCGTCTCCAAGGAAGGCCATCTAAACCGTCCGCCTCGCCCGGAACTTTGCGCAGGCGCAAACAAATGGCGGAACGAGCGGGCTGGGACGAATTGCGCGCTTGCCGTGCGGAAGTCAGGCACCTAAAAGTAGCAGACACGATACCACTTTGTGTGCTGCGATGAATTCTGCTGTTTACGATCGCGCCCGCCCGCAGGCGGAAATGCCGCTGTCCCACCCGTTGGTCGACCGCGGGTTCATTGCCGCGCTTGTCCGCGATTTCTACGTCCGCGTCAGGTCGGATACTCGCCTCGGACCCATCTTCGCTGCGGAAATCCACGGCGACTGGGAACCGCATCTGGAGAAGATGACCGACTTCTGGTGTTCGGTCATTCTGAAGAATGGCGCGTACAGCGGCCGCCCCGTGCCTGCGCACCTTAAGCTGAAGCAGGTGCGCGAGGAGGATTTCGACGTATGGCTCGGTCATTTCCGCAAAACCGTCGAAGAGCGATGCCCGCCTGAGGTAGCCGAAGTGTTCGTCGACCGCGCCGAAAGGATCGCGCGGAGCCTGAAGGTCGCCATGTTTTTCCGGCTTGATCGCCCGACCGCGGGGGCGGCGGGATGATAAACGCGGAAGGGCAGGCTTTTCCCGCCGAGACGACGGCTTTCGTAGCGTGGGCGGGCATGCTCGCGCTGACGTCGCATTTTCGTCTAGCTGACAGCCTGCTAGGGTGGGTTCTTTCTGCGATGAGAACCAGGAATCTGCGGGATGCGTCTCACCTTTCAGACGGACTATGCGCTCAGGATGCTGATCTACCTGGCGGTCCACCGGGAAAGACCGTGCCGAGTAACCGACGTGGCCGCGGCATACGGGATATCACGCAATCACCTCCTGAAAGTGGCTTTCAGGCTCGGGCGACTGGGTTACCTCACCACGGCTCGGGGGCGCACCGGCGGCATAGCGCTCGCCCGGCGGCCGGAGGACATCAACTTGGGTGAGGTCGTGCGGCACATGGAAGACGACTTCGCTCTGACGGAGTGTATGCGCAGGGATGGCGGCTTGTGCGTCATATCCCCTGCCTGCCGGCTCGAGGGCGTCGTCGTCAAGGCGCTGCAGGCGTTTCTCGCTGTCTTCGATGGCTATACTCTGGCTGACATAGCCGCAAACAGATCCGAACTGGTGGAGTTGTTTGAAATGCACAGAGTTTCTGGGGAAGTTGCCTGAGCGAATGCCGTACCTGGAGGGAATGCATGATATCGAACCTCAAATCCTCTGAACGGCAGTACGCCTTGCTCATCGCGGTGGCAGTAGCGCTCGCGGGACTCGCCATGGCCGCCCTCGGACGCTCGGACACTCTCGGGGTGCACGGCGTCATCGTCATGCTTTTCGCGGGCGTCGTAATCTACCTCCTCATGTCGTCGTTCTACGGCGCCGAACCGACCGAAGACCGAGCAGTCTCCTATTACGACGATCCCATCAAGGTCGGGATCGTGCTGTCGATGGCCTGGGCTGTCTTCGGCATGTTCATGGGCGTGTGGGTGGCCGCGCAGCTCGCCTGGCCAGACCTCGCCTTCGATGCGGCCTGGTCCAGCTTCGGGCGGCTGCGGCCAACGCATACGTCCGGCGTCATCTTCGGGTTCGGCGGCAACGCACTCATTGCCACATCCTTCCACGTCGTGCAGCGCACGTCTCGCGCGCGGCTAGCCGGCCAGATAAGCCCTTGGTTCGTGCTTCTCGGCTTCAACCTGTTCTGTGTTCTGGCCATTTCCGGATATCTGCTCGGTACCACCCAGTCGAAGGAGTACGCGGAAGCCGAGTGGTACGCCGACTTGTGGCTGGTGATCGTCTGGGTGACCTACTTCATTCTTTACATCGCCACGATCGCGCGTCGGAAAGAGCCGCACATCTACGTCGCCAACTGGTACTTCATGGCCTTTATCCTGGTCGTGGCCATCCTGCACATCGTCAACAACCTCGCGCTGCCGGTGTCCTGGGGGCACGCCAAGAGCTACACGATCTGGCCGGGCGTGCAGGACGCGATGGTCCAGTGGTGGTACGGCCACAACGCGGTTGCGTTCTTCCTCACCGCAGGTTTTCTCGGCATGCTCTACTACTACCTGCCGGTCCGGGCGCAGCGACCGATCTTCTCCTACCGTCTCTCGATCCTGAGCTTCTGGGGCATCACCTTCTTCTACATGTGGGCGGGTTCCCACCACCTGCACTACACCGCGCTCCCCCACTGGGTGCAAACGCTCGGCATGACCTTTTCCGTGATGCTTCTCGTGCCTTCGTGGGCATCCGCGGGTAACGCGCTGCTGACCCTCAACGGCGCCTGGCACCGGGTCCGTGACGATGCGACCCTGCGATTCATGATGGCCGCGGCAGTCTTCTATGGGCTCTCCACCTTCGAGGGCTCGTTCATGGCGATCAGACCGGTGAACTCTCTCTCGCACTACACTGACTGGACAGTCGGCCACGTCCATGCCGGAGCGTTGGGATGGGTCGCGCTCATCACCTTCGGCTCCGTCTACACGCTCGTCCCGGCGCTCTGGAAGCGCGAGCGGATGTATTCGGCCGCGCTCGTCGAGGTCCATTTCTGGCTCGCGATCGCCGGAACGCTGATCTACGTCTTCGCGATGTGGAATTCCGGCATCATCCAGGGTCTGATGTGGCGAACCTATACCGAGGAAGGCGCTCTCGCCTATTCGTTCGTCGATTCACTGGTGGCAATGTATCCATACTATATTGCCCGCGCCATCGGCGGACTGCTGTTCCTGCTGGGCGCACTGGTCGGCTGCTACAACATCTGGATGACGGTCCGTATGGTGCCGCTCGCGGCAGCCCGTGAGACAGACGCACCCGTCATCCCTGCCGCAGTACCGGGAGAATGACGGATGCCTGAACTTTTCCACCGCAAGATCGAGCGGTCCGCGATCCTCTTCGTACTTGGAATAATAGCTGCGGCCAGCGTTGGCGGCATCGTCGAGATTGCTCCCCTGTTCACCATCGACGAAACCGTCGAGCAGGCGCCCGACATGCGGGTTTACACCCCGCTGGAGCTCGCGGGCCGCAACATCTATGTCCGTGAAGGCTGTTACGCCTGTCACAGTCAGATGATCCGCACCCTGCGCGACGAGGTCGAGCGCTACGGTCCGTATTCGCTCGCCGTGGAATCCCAATACGACCGGCCGATGCTCTGGGGGTCGAAGCGGACCGGACCCGACCTTGCGCGTGTTGGGGGAAAATATTCGGATTTCTGGCATGTCGCACATCTGACGAATCCACGCGATGTCGTGCCGGAATCGAACATGCCCGCCTATACCTGGCTTGCCCGCACGACGCTGAAGACGGACGACCTGCCGCAGCATCTGGCGGCCCAGCGGGCACTCGGCGTACCCTATACCGAGGCGATGGTGGAAAACGCTGCCCGCGACGCCTACGGGCAGGCGACCCCCGACACTGATTTCTCAAGCGGGGTGACTGAGCGGTATGGTGACAAAACCCAGGTGAGCGCATTCGACGGCGTCACCACACACGTCACCGAGATGGACGCGCTGGTGGCCTACCTGCAGGTGCTGGGCAGGCTGACGGGAGCCGCGTACGAGGATACGGCGGCGCCGGAAAAGAAGCCGGACCCGGAAAGCTGACGGGAGGACCGATGATGGATTTCGACCACGACACGCTCGTTGCCCTGTCCAAGAGCTGGGGCCTTTTCTACCTGATGGGCTTCTTCCTCTGTGTCGTTGTCTACGCCTTCTGGCCGTCCAACCGGAAACGGTTCGACAGGGCCAAGACCAGCATCCTCGATCGGGACGACAAGCCATGGAAGTAAGCGAACGCGATCCCGCTACCGGCCGCGAAACGACTGGCCACGAGTGGAATGGCATCAAGGAATTGGACACGCCGGTCCCGCGCGGGGTCCTGATGTTCCTGATCGTCACGCATATCTGGGCGCTCGCATGGTGGTTCCTTGTGCCGGCATGGCCGTTGGGGACGACCTACACGAAAGGGCTTCTGGGCGTTGATCAGCGGACGACGGTTGAAGCCCGGGTGATGGAAGGCCAGCGCGAGCGCGCCGCCTGGACGGCCCGGCTCGAATCCGAACCTTACGACGCCATCATGGCGGACGAAGCTCTGATGCAGACCGTCCGTCACACCGGGCAGCAGCTGTTCGGCGACAACTGCGCCGCCTGCCACGGACGCGATGGCAAGGGCGGCGCGAACTATCCCGACCTCACGGACGACGACTGGCTGTGGGGCGGCGGTCCCCAATTGATCGAGCAGACGATGCGCGTCGGCATCAACACCGCCCATCCCGAAAGCCGTGTCGGGCAGATGCCTGCTTTCGGCCGCGACGACATGCTCGACCGGAACCAGGTGCGCGACGTTGCCGCCTATGTCTACTCGCTGACAAATCCCGACACCTCGACACCGCAGAACCTCGGCCGCATCAACGCCGGCAAGGAAGTCTTCGTGACGACATGCGCGGCCTGTCATGGCGAGAACGCGCAAGGCAATCGCGAGGTCGGAGCGCCGAACCTGACCGACGCTTACTGGATCTACGGCGGAAGCATGGACACCATCATCGCTTCCGTCCACGGAGGCCGGCAAGGCCACATGCCGACCTGGGACGAGCGGCTGACCACCGCGGAAATTCGGACACTTGCGCTTTTTGTCCATGACCTGGGGACGCGCCAGCCATGACCCCCCGCAGAAGCACTCGCCTTCCCGGCGGATGGATCCTCTGGTTGCTCGTCCCGGCGGGGCTGCTGCTCTTCGCCGGCGCCAACGCGCATCTTGTCTACGTGGCGTTCCAATCGCAGCCGGACTGCGTGGCGCACGTGAAGGATACCAGCGACGGCGGCGGCTATCGCGCCGCCAAGCCAGCCTGCTGAAGGAGAAAGTCATGGGCGAGGCCGACGAATCCTACTGGCTGCTGAGCGAGACATCCGGCATCGGTGAGACCCGGGATCCCAAGCTTCAACGCCACCTTCCGGTCCTGGAAGGATTGCGTTGGCTCGCTGAGGGCTGGCGCGATTTCTGGACCCGCCCCGCCTCCAGCCTCGCTTACGGTGTCGGCGTTTTCGTGCTTTCTTTGGCGTTCGTGTGGACCCTCGTCGAGTTCGGTCGCGACTATATCCTGTTCCCATCGCTTGCCGGCTTCCTGATCGTCGCACCGTTCCTGGCGATCGGGCTTTACGAGAAGAGCCGCGCGATCGGCGAAGGCCGCGAAATCGGGCTTGCTTCGATGCTTCATGTGCGACCGAGAGCGGGCGAGCAGATCTTCTTCACGGGCCTGCTTCTCTGTCTCCTGATGCTGCTCTGGATGCGGGCGGCGGTTCTCCTGTGGGCGCTGTTTTTTGGCGTGACGGCGTTTCCGGGCCTCGACAATGTGATCGGGATACTGATTGGCACGCCATCGGGATGGGCGATGTTGATCATAGGAACGGCGATCGGCGGTCTGTTCGCATCCTTCGCGTTTTCGATCAGCGTGTTTGCCGTTCCTATGCTGCTTGACCGGCGCGTCGATGCTCTGACCGCGATGGCCACGAGCATGAAACTGGTGTGGAACAACCTGCCGCCGATGATCGCCTGGGGTGCCATGGTGCTCGTGCTTTTCGGCATCTGCGTCGCCACTGGCCTTATCGGCATGATCGTCATCTTCCCGCTGCTCGGACACGCGACATGGCACGCCTACCGGGCAGTGGCCCGGCCGGAGGCCTGATCGATGAGTTGCTGCGCGCCGGGATCCGAGGCGGCCCTGATGATTGGGCCCGGGCGGCGCGAGATCGTCCCGCAAGAGGTGGTCTTTGCGAGCCGAGATCTCGGCGATAGTACGATTCAGACGGACTTTTCCGTCCCTCAGGTGCATTGCGCAGGCTGCATCGGCGCGATCGAAGGCTTGCTCAGCCAAGTCGAGGGCATCGTTTCCGCGCGGGTGAACCTGACCGCAAAACGTGTCGTAGTGAAGTGGCGGCGGGACGGCGCCGTGCCGCCGATGATCGAAACGCTTCGAAAAGCCGGTTACGAAGCAACACTCGCCGAGCCTGAGAACGGAGACGGCGATCCGGAGATGGGCCGCTTGCTGCGCGCCACGGCCGTTGCCGGCTTCGCCGCCATGAATATCATGCTTCTTTCCGTCTCGGTCTGGTCGGGAGCGGACGCCGGCACGAGGCACGCATTCCACCTGATCTCCACGGCCCTCGCGTTGCCGACGCTGGCCTATTCGGGCCGGATTTTCTTCGCTTCCGCGTGGAGCGCCCTGCGCGGCGGCCGGACGAACATGGACGTGCCGATCAGCGTCGGCGTGCTGCTCGCATTCGGCCTCAGCGCATACGATACGGTGACGGGCGGAGCCCATGCTTACTTCGATGCGGTGACATCCTTGCTGTTCTTCCTGCTGGCTGGACGCGCTGTGGACCAGGCGATGCGCGGACGCGCTCGCGAAGCGGTCAGGTCGCTCGCGCGGATGATGCCGCGAGGCGCCACGGTGCTCACGCCTGATGGCGAACGCGAATATCGCGACGTATCCGCTATCCGCAGCGGCGAGACTGTCCTTGTTCTCGCGGGAGAGCGCGTGCCGGCCGATGGCACCGTAATTTCCGGAAACGCCTCGCTCGACCTGTCGGTTGTGACCGGCGAGTCCGCCCCGGAGTCGGTCCGACCGGGGGCCAGCGTGCTGTCGGGATCGCTCAACCTCGACGGGCCGCTGACGTTGCGTGTCGACCGACCTCAGAAAGAGTCCTTCCTTGCTGACATGATGCGGTTGATGGAGGCTGCCGAAGGCGGCCGCGCCCGTTATCGGCGCATCGCCGACCGGGTCGCCTCGCTTTATTCGCCGGTGGTCCATCTGCTTGCCTTCGCCACCTTTGCAGGGTGGATGATCACCACTGGAGACCTGCACCGATCACTGACGGTGGCGATCGCCGTCCTCATCATCACCTGCCCATGCGCGTTGGGCCTGGCCGTGCCGATGGTCCAGGCCGTCGCTGCGCGGCGTCTCTTCGCTCTCGGCGTGACCCTCAAGGACGGCGCGGCTTTGGAACGGCTGGCCGAAGTCGATCACGTCGCACTGGACAAGACGGGTACGCTCACCTCAGGCCTGACAAAAGTGGCGTCTTTCACGGTGCCGGACGACGAGATCGAAGCGGCCTCCGCGCTTGCCCGGTTCTCTCGGCATCCTGCCTCGCGAGCGGTGGCGGCGCTGCATCCGGCCGGGCAGGCTGCCGTCGAGCAGATTCGGGAGGAGCCCGGAAACGGCATCGAAGGCACGGTCGGCGGCCGCGTTTACAGGCTCGGCCGCCAATCTTGGGTCGACGCCCGCTCCACTGCCGGTTCCGCCTCGGCCGAAGCCTGGTTGTCGGCTGACGGCCGCGTCCTCGGCGCGTTCCGGATTTCCGACAGCCTCCGTCTCGGAGCCGCCGCCGCTACAAAGCGCCTGCGCAGTCTCGGCCTCGGCGTCGAGATCCTGTCCGGAGACGTGGAAACGGAGGTAAGGAAGGTGGCAGGCATGCTCGGCGTAGCAGCAGCCACTGCCGGGATGCTTCCTCGCGACAAAGTCGCGCGGTTGGAAGTCCTGCGCGCGCAGGGACGCAAGGTGCTGATGGTCGGTGACGGCCTCAACGACGCGCCCGCATTGGGAACGGCTCACGTGTCGATGGCGCCCTCCTCGGCCGCGGACGTCGGGCGCAACGCGGCCGATCTCGTGTTCCTGGGCTCCAGCCTGGACAGCGTTCCGAAAGCGATCACCATTGCCCGCAAGGCCAGGCAGCTCGTCACCCAGAACATTGGGCTCTCCATCCTTTACAATGCGCTGGCCCTCCCGCTCGCGGTTACAGGCCACGTTACGCCGCTGGTCGCGGCGGTGGCGATGTCCACATCATCCATCCTGGTGGTTGCCAATGCGCTTCGTCTTTCGGGTCCGAGCCGAGATCCGCAAGGAATACAAGGTGGCGTGACGTCCACTCATCTCGCGGAGGCTGCATGAGCCTGCTCGCCTGGCTGGTCCCCGTAGCACTCGGCATGGGCCTGGTTGGGCTTCTCGCCTTCCTCTGGTCGATGAAAAGCGGCCAGCTCGAGGACCTGGACGGAGCAGCGGAGCGGGTGCTTCTCAACGAGGCGGCCGACACCCCGCTGCCGGATATGGAACAGCCATCACCGAACAGGCGTTGATCTCTAAGGGGAGCGACAATGGGCGAAACTGCCGACAGAAAATTTGACTGGATAGCGGGGCTGGCGACTGTGTCCGGCGTTGCGGTGATGGTTCCAAGCCTTGTCGCGCTTGCAGTCGCCCTGATCGCGGTGATAGCCGCTTTGTTCTAGGCAGGAAACGACGGCCACAGCCCGGCATCACGGCCGCACGGCCGGCGTCTCGACCAGAAGGCCGCGGGCCCGCTCCGTCAGATGGAGCTCCAGGTCGACGAGTTCGGCTGCGCCGAATTCGAAGGGCTCGGCTCTGACCCCGATCATGCAGTTGCGCAGGCGCCGCTGCAGCGAACCGACCGTCTGCCATTCCAGGCGGTAGAGCGGATAGCCGGTCGGATGCGCCTGCGGGATGACACTGCCGCCAAGCCGTTTGCCCCAATTGTCGTCATGGCAGGAGGCGCAGGAAAGCTCGAGCTGTCCGATGCGGCTCTGGAACAGACGCCGGCCGTTGTCGCGAAACGGCGCGAGCCGGGCGTCGGTCGCCGGTGTGATTGGCATGCCGCGCGACTGATGCGTCACATAGGCCGTCAGGGCGAGCAAAGCGTCGGACTCCGGCGCCAGCGGCTCGGCCTGCTGCCGCTCCGCTCGACAGGAGTTGATGCGCCCGGCAAGGTCGATCGGCCGGCCGGTCGCCGCGTCAAAGGCCGGGTAGCGCGCGGCAACGCCGCGCATCGTCTGGCGGGCATCGTCATGGCAGCCGGAGCAGGCGACATCCGCCCTGCCCTGCGCCTGTTGCCAGAGCTGTTCGCCCTGCAGCACCCACAGCATGCCGGGATTGCTCATGTCGTCGGCCTGCAGCGCCTGCGTCTGCGGCGTCATGAAGTCGAAGCCGGAGCGCTTCTCGACGTCTTCGATGCCGGCGGCGATGGCATTGCCGCAGACGACCGCCGCGATAATCCCCACCAGGCTCCCGAGGGCGCGCATCAGCTCACCGTGATCGTCGCCGACGCCGTTTGGGTCTTCCCGGCATCGTCGGTCCAGGTGAAGTCGATCGTGCCGCTCGTCGTGGCAACGAGCGTGAAGGCAATGAACGGATTGGCCGATACCGCTGGAAAGAGATCGGCCGAAAACACCTCCTTGCCATTGTAGGTGCAGGTGAAACGGCGGATGATGTCGCGGGGGATGTTGGAGCCGTTCGGGCCGATACGATAGCCGGTTTCCATGGGATGGGCGATCATCGCCTTGATCTCGACGACTTCGCCCTGCCTGGCCACTTTCGGCACATTGACGAGCGCGCGCGCCATTATGAAAGGTCCTCGATACAGGCGGCCAGCGTGACGATGGCGCTCGCCCGGCTCGACCAGAAGCTGCCGTCGCTCATCTCAGCGACCGCGACAACGACCTGCGAGGTCGCGAGCCGGATCCGCGTCGAGACCATGGCGCGGCCGGAGCGCGCCCCGAGGTGGAAAACCGCGACATTCGCCTCCGGGTTTTTCTCGTTGAAGACCGCGATGCGCCGGACATGGTCGTCTTCGGTCATCGGGCTCTCGGCGACGACTGTGATCCCGACCGCGTTGCCGTTCTCTACCAGAGGCGGCAGGTCGAGCCGGACGCGGCCGTCGAGAACGTTGGCGCCCCCGGTGAAGGTCCGGATCGCTTCCTCGAGGCTCGGACGGGCAACGGCCCAGCGCGGCAGGCTGATCGCCAGCAGGCCGGTCATGCCGGCCCGAAGAAACTGCCGCCGCCCAACCAGGCCTGCGTAAACTCCCAGGCCTGCGTAAACTCGAAGCGGGTCTTGGTGCATGATCACCCCTTCAGCGTCGTGAGATAGGCGACGATATCCTCGATATCGGCGCCGCCCAGGATCGGCTTGCTGCGCCAGACGGTGGCGACGCGCCGGCCCTGCTCATCCGCGACCCGATAGTAGGAAGGCATGATCGTGTTCGGCACGAGCCGCTTCATGTCGACGACGCGCAGCCGGATCTGGCCTTCCGAAAGTCTTGCCCCGACGCCGGTCAGGTCGGGCGCCAGCGTGCCGTGCAGATGCGCGTCGGGAAACGGCCCGCTGTGGCAGAGCATGCAGAGGCTGCGCTGCCGGTCCGCGATCAGCGCGGCGCCGCGCGTCGGATCACCCTTGTCGACAATCAGAGGTTGCATGATCGCATCGCCGGTCACGACATAAGACCCCGTCTCCTCGCCGGCACCGGGCGAGGCCGCAAGCTGCAATGCCATCAGAGCCAGAAAAGCCACCCTCATCATCCGAACACTTCACTGGTGATCGTCCGGAACCAATCCTGCGCATAGACCGCTTCCAGTTCGCGCACGGAAAGCGGCGCTTCGAGCGGGCTGGTGCCGCCCGCACCCTCCACTTCGGCAAGCAGCCCGTCACGCGGCTGGTAGACGCCGGCGATCGAAATGCCGTAACCGGGCGCGACCAGGCTGTAGCAGGTGTTGATGAGGTTCGGCTGCGCCGGCTGCCGCTCCCTGACCAGGGCGGCGACCGCGGCGGCGCAAGCTTTTGCCTGGGCGTTGGCGCTGAAGGCGGATTTCGGCATCGCCCCGCCGATCGCCGCATCGCCGATGACGTGGATCGCCGGCTGCAGGCGGGACTCGAAGGTGACCGGGTCGATCGGGCACCAGCCCGTCTGGTCGGCAACGCCGGCCGACTGCGCAATCGCGCCCGCACGCTGCGGCGGGATCACATTGGCGACATCCGCCTTGTGATCGCCGAACTCGGTCACCAGCGTCCTCGTCGCCGGGTCGACTTCCGTCACCCTGCCGCCCGACGACAGCGGCACCCATTCGATCAAGCCGGGATAGAGTTCTTGCCAGGCCGCTTCGAACAGCCGCTGCTTCGAAAAGGCGTCCTTGGCGTCGAGGATGATCAGTTTGGATCTGGGTTTGCTGGTCTTGAGATAATGCGCGATCAGGCTTGCCCGCTCGTAGGGACCGGGCGGGCAGCGAAACGGATTGGCTGGCGCGGCGAGGATGACGACCCCACCGTCCGGCATCGCCGCGAGCTGGTCGCGCAGCAGCAGCGTCTGCGCGCCAGCCTTCCACGCATGCGGCATGATCGCCGCCGCCGCCTCGTCGTAGCCCGGCAAGGCGTCGAAGCGCAGATCGATGCCGGGCGCCAGCACCAGCCTGTCGTAGTCGATGTCCGTGCCATCCTCCAGGCGAACACGCCAGCGCTCGGCATCGACGGCGACAGCCCGCTTGCGGATCAGCGCGATGTCGCCGAACTGGTCATAGCTGAAAGTCTGCGCCTCGATGCCACGCAGCCCGGCAATCACGGCATTGCTGAACGGGCAGGCCAGATAGGCGGGCTCTGGCTCGATCAGCGTCACCGCAAGATCGCGATCCAGCCGTTTCAGCGCGCGGGCGCAGCTTGCCCCGGCAAAGCCGCCGCCGACAATGACCACGCCGGGCTGCGTCTGTGCGCGCAGCTGCGGCGCGGCAAGGACGGCCGCGGCGACGCTAGCCGCCACGCCGCCGATCAGGGCTCTACGGCTGGGCATGGCGTACGGCCTCCGGCTTGGCGAGCCATTCGGCGATGGCGCGCGTCTCCGCCTCGGTAAATCCCCTGGCGATGCGGTCCATGACCGTTGCCTTGCGCTCACCGGAACGGAAGGCTTGCATCTGGGCGACGATGTCGTCTGCCGCGTGGCCGTCGAGCGAAGGGATGGCTGAGCCGAGTGCCGCCGGCCCGTGACAGCCGGTGCATGCCGTAGCACCAGGCGCCGCGTCGGCCCATGCCGGCGCGCTGGCCGCAAGCGCCGCAAGCAGGACAGGCGCCGCAAGCAGGACAGGCGCGAGCGCCCGTCCGCCAGGCCTGTTCTTCGCGCGCCTCATATCAGGCGAGGTCATGGTTCTTCAGCGGCAGCGTGCGGATGCGTTTTCCGGTGGCGGCGAAGATCGCATTGAGGACGGCCGGCGCGGCGACCGCGATGGTCGGCTCGCCGACGCCGCCCCAGAAGCCACCGGACGGCAGGATGATCGTCTCCACATCAGGCATTTCGGCCATGCGCAGGACCTCGTAGCTGTCGAAGTTTTCCTGCTCCATGCGGCCGCCATTGACCGTGCATTCGCCGTAGATGCAGGCGGAAAGGCCATAGACGAAGGAGCCCTCGACCTGCCGCTCGACTTGGGCGGGGTTGACGACATGACCCGGGTCGGTGGCCGCCACGATGCGATGGATCCTGAGCTGCCCATCAGTCACCGAAACCTCCGCTGCCGCCGCCACATAACTGCCGAAACCCATGATCTGCGCCAGGCCGCGGTGAATGCCGGCCGCGGGCGGGGTGTCCCAGCCGATCCGTTCGGCAACCGCCTCCAGCACCGCGAGATGTTTTGGATGTTTGGCCATCAGCTTGCGGCGGAAGGCGAGCGGGTCGACGCCGGCCGCATGGGCGAGTTCGTCCATGAAACACTCGACGTAAAGCGCGTTCTGGTTGAGGTTGACGCCGCGCCAAAAACCTGGCGGGATCGGCGGGTTGCGCATGGCATGGTCGACAAGCAGATTGTCCACCGTATAGCCCAGCGTGCCTTCGGTGCCGCTGAGGACGAGGCCCTGGAAGACCACCGGGTCCATGCCGTTCTGCATGCCCTGCGGCCGCACCGCGGCAAGGATCGACTGGCCGGATATGCGCATGTGCAGAGCGGTCAAATTGCCGTCCGCGTCGAGTGCGCCCGTCAGCCGGCATCGGGTGGTCGGGTGATAGGCGCCGTGCAGCATATCCTCCTCGCGCGACCACATGAGCTTTACCGGCGTTCCCGGCACCTGCCTGGCAATGCTGACCGCCTGGCGCACATAGTCCTGGAAGTTGCCGCGCCGGCCGAAGCCGCCGCCGAGATGGATCTTGTGCACCTCGCATTGCTGCACCGGCAGGCCGGCGGCCTCGGCCGCTGCAGCAAGGCTCGCCTCGCCATTCTGGGTCGGCACCCATACCTCGCAGCGCTCCGGCGTGTAGAGCGCCGTCGCGTTCATCGGCTCCATGGTCGCGTGGTTCTGGTAGGGGAAGGCATAGGTCGCCGTGACCGTCCGGCCGGCGGCGGACAGGACAGCACCGGCGTCACCTTGCCTGGCGCCGATGAAGGCGTCGTTTGCGGCGAGCCCCTCTTCGAGCATCGCCGCGATCGAGGCGCTGGTGACCTGCCTGTTGGGGCCTTCGTCCCAGACGATCGGCAAGGCATCGAGAGCGGTCTTCGCCCGCCACCAGGTGTCGGCGACAACCGCAACGGCGGTCTCGTCGACCTGAACGACAATGCGCACGCCCGGCATGCCCGCCACCGCCGCCGCGTCGAAACTCTCCACCTTGCCGCCGAAATACGGGCAGGCCCGGATCGCCGCGTTGAGCATGTTCGGCAGCTTGAGATCGGCGCCGTAGACCTGGCTCCCGTTAAGCTTGTCGGCCGTGTCGAGCCGCGGCAGCGGCTTGCCGGCTATGGTCCAATCCTTCGGGTCCTTGAGCGTGACATTGGCGGGCGGCGTCATTCGCGCGGCGGCGGCAGCCAGCTGTCCATAAAAGGTGGCGCGATCCGACGCTGCATGCGTGACCATGCCCATCCTTGCGGTGCATTCGCTGGCCGGGACGCCCCATTCGGCGGCCGCGGCGGCGATCAGCATCTCGCGCGCAACGGCGCCGCCAATGCGCACATACTCGTGCGACTCGCGGATGCCGCGGCTGCCGCCGGTCGAGAAATTGCCCCACACGCGGTCGCGCGCCAGGTTCTGGGCCGGCGACGGGTATTCCGTCGTGACCTTGGACCAGTCGCAGTTCAGCTCCTCGGCGACGAGTTGCGCAAGGCCGGTCAGTGTCCCCTGCCCCATCTCGGAGCGGGCAATGCGGATGACCACCGTATCGTCGGGCCTGATCACCACCCAGGCATTGATCTCCGGCGCCGCCTCGCTGCCATCGGCCAGTGCCGGCTTGATGAACGGCACGTTGAATCCGAGGGACAAGCCGCCGGCTGTGGCGGCCACGCCAATGATGAAGCTGCGGCGGGAGAGGGAAATTGTGGCGTTCATGACTGCTCTCCTCAACCGCGTTGCGTGGCTTCGCCGGCCTTGGCGGCCAGCTTGATCGCGGCGCGCACCCGGTTGTAGGTGCCGCATCGGCAGATGTTGGTGATCTCGGCGTTGATGTCCTCGTCCGCGGGGTTCGGGTTCTGCATGAGCAGACCCGCCGCAGCCATGATCATGCCGGCCTGGCAGTAGCCGCATTGCGGCACGTCGAGCGCCAGCCAGGCCTGCTGGACCGGATGCGAGCTGTCCGGCGAAAGCCCCTCGATGGTGGTGATTTGCTGGTCGGGCTCGACCGCGCTCACCGGAAGCACGCAGGAGCGCGTGGCGACGCCGTCTATATGGATGGTGCAGGCGCCGCAGGCGGCAACGCCGCAACCGTACTTCGTTCCGGTAAGCCCGATCTGCTCGCGGATCACCCACAGCAGCGGCGTGTCCGGATCGACCTCGATATCACGTGGCGTGCCGTTGATGATCAATCTGGCCATTGTGCAATCCTTTCGATCAAAGGCTGGCGAGGATCGAGTCTGGATGCCGCCCCTGGCGACAAAGACCGGACGTCCCGGCTAGCGACGGGGCCAAGTTAGGCGGGAGCTGTCGCAGAACCTTGTCCCGAACACCGGCAGTTCATCGCAAGTTGTCGCGGGCGCAGTGCTCTGATACATTTCGTTACACTTCTCACGCTTTGTTGATGTCGGGCGAGATTGCCGCCATGGCGCGGAAGGTGATCATCCGTGTAGACGCAAACTAGATATCGTCGATACTGACCGACTATTCAGCGGCGACCTTGGGAGCATTGCATGGAAGTGGCGCAGCACATCGCGGTCGTCGACGACCACAGGGACATCCGCGATCTCGTGGGGAAATACCTCACGCAGCAGGGTTATCGCGTCAGCGTCGCCGACAGCACGGCCGCGCTCAAGCGGCTGCTCGACCGCAGCCTGCCCGATCTTATCGTCCTCGACGTCATGATGCCTGGCGAGGACGGCATTGCCGCCTGCCGGCACGTGCGCGGAACGGTCGACGTTCCGATCATCTTCCTTACCGCCATGGCCGAGGAGGTCGACCGGATCGTTGGCCTCGAGATCGGGGCAGACGACTACCTGACGAAGCCGTTCAATCCGCGGGAATTGCTGGCGCGGATCAAGGCGGTGCTCAGGCGCGTTCACAGCCTGCCGCCGCAGCGTGGTCGGCTCAAGTCGAACGCGCTGCGCTTCGACCGCTGGACCCTGAATGTCGGCCGCCGTGAACTGGTCGGGCTCGACGGCGTGGCGGTCGCGCTCAGCACGGCCGAATTCCGCCTTCTCACCGCTTTTATCGAGCATGTCGGGATCGTGCTCAGCCGGGATCAGTTGCTTGACCTCACCGTCGGGCGCTCGGCCGACGGTTTCGACCGGGCCGTCGACAACCAGGTGAGCCGGCTGCGCAAGAAGATCGAGGCGGACCCGAAGAATCCGATGCTGATCAAGACGCACTGGGGCGGCGGCTACTGCTTCACCGCCGAGGTGGCCCAGGCATGATGCTGTTATGGAGACGCAGCTTGGCGGCCCGCTTCCTCATGCTGGTGCTGCTTGCGCTCGCCCTGTCGCAGGCGATCACCTTCCTGATCTCATGGGACGAGCGCGGACAAGCCCTGCACGCAGCGGCCAAGGGCGAGTTCGTCAGCCGCACGTCCTCGCTTGCCATTTTGCTGGACACGACGCCGCCCTCGCTTCGACCCGACATCCTCACCGTCAGCGGCACGGCCTATACCCGCTTCTGGACCTCGCAGTACGGGCCGAGCAATCCCCTCGCCTGGCAACAGGAGGCGCTGACGCAACTCGCCAAGCCGCTGCCCGGCATTGCCGCCAAATATGCAGCCTATATGAACGGGCAGGCCTCGAACGCGGTCGCTGCCGCCGATCCTTCGGTGCCGCCGCGCATGCTGGACCTGTCCGGCAGTGGCAGCCCGTTCACGCGACCTGCCAAGTTTCTTTATCTGGACGGCGCCCCAAACGGCATGGGGCTTTCCGTCCGCCTTGACGACAGCACCTGGCTGAATGCCGCCTACGCCAAGGTGATGCCGAGCGCCTTCTGGACCGCGCAATCGGCGATATCGCTGGCGCTCACCGCGCTCATCCTGTCCGCCATAGCGATTTTCGGGGCGCAGGCAATCGCGCGTCCGCTGCGACGGCTCGCCAATGCCGCGGAACTGTTCGGCCGCGGCGAGGCCGTGCCACGGCTGCCGGAATCAGGGCCGGACGACATCCGCCAGACCGCCGAGGCGTTCAACCGCATGCAGGAGCGCCTGCAGCGCTTCGTCGAGGACCGCACGCGCATGCTGGCGGCGATCAGCCACGACCTGCGCACGCCGCTGACCTCGCTCCGGCTGCGCGCCGAGTTCGTCCAGGATCACGATCTTCAGGAAAAGATGCTGAAGACCATCGAGGAAATCCAGACGATGACGGAAGCGGCGCTCGCCTTCGCGCGCGAGGACGCCGCGGTGGAGGAGACGCGAACTGTCGATCTTTCGGCGCTGGTCGGCAGCCTCTGCGACGACCTCGAGGAGCTGGGCCAAAACGTCACCGTCAGCGACGGGCCCAAGGTGCTGTATCGCTGCCGGCCGGACTCGCTGCGCCGGGCGATCCGCAACCTCGTCGAAAATGCCGTCCGCTATGGCGAGCAGGCCAGGGTGAGCCTGGTCAGGCGCACCGACAGCCTGGACATCGTGGTCGAGGACGCCGGGCCCGGCATTCCGCAAGCCGACATGGAGCAGGTGTTCGCGCCGTTCTTCCGCCTGGAGCAGTCACGCAACCGGGAGACCGGCGGCGTCGGGCTCGGCCTGTCAATTGCCCGCGCCATCGCCCGCCACCACGGCGGCGACATCGTGCTGGAAAACCGGAGCAACGGCCTTCGCGCGGTCATCAGGCTGCCGCTCATCGACATGGCCAGGCAGCTTGCCCCGGCGCCGGCGCCTGAGACCAGCCCTCCGACCGGACTGCGATCCTTGCCGGCTTGACCGAAAGCCGTCCCGCGATCGCGCCAGGCCCGCTGCATAGGCTCAACGGGTGATAGATTGGCCCGAGTTCGTCCCACCCGCGAGAGACTCGCCTCCGTCAGCGACCAGTGCATGGCCGGTCATGTAGGACGACTTATCGGACACCATGAACAGAATGACCTCGGCGATCTCGTCGGTCGTTGCGAAGCGGCCCATCGGGACGATGTTGGCGATCGCGTGCTCCAGCGCTCTGCGGCCGCCGAGTTGGTCCGTGTAGGGATCGTTGAACGGCGTATCGACCCAGCCGGGGCAGAGCGAATTGATGCGGATGCCGTAACGCGCGACATCCAGTGCGATCTGGCGGGTCATGGTGATCGATGCGGCCTTGCTGGTGATGTAGGCGGTCATCGCTCTGTCGAGGAAGACGCCGGAGTTCGACGACGTATTGAGGATGACGCCGCCGCGCTGTCTCTTCATGACCGGTAGGACTGCTTGGCAGGCGACGAACTGGGCATGCACGTTAACCGCCCAAGAGTGATCGAAACCGGCGCCGTCGATCTCCTCGACGCTGCCCGCGACCTGCACACCGGCATGATTGTGCAAGATGTCGATGCGCCCATGTCGATCGGCCACGTCCTGGATGACGCCGACGACGGCTGCATCGTTGGTGACGTCGACTCGGATGGCCTCGCCGCGCCCGCCGGCGGCGGCGATGGAGTCGACCGTGCCACGCGCGGCATCGAGATCGCGATCAGTGACGATGACCGTCGCGCCCTCGCGCGCCATGGCCTCCGATCCGGCCTGACCGATGCCGGAGCCGGCACCGGTGACGATGGCGATCCGCCCCTGAAGTATCATTCGATTTTCCCCTAGTACCGGCGGCGAAACAGATTGCGGCGCTCGTAAACGGCGACCGCTTCGTCGATCAGCGCCGCGATGGTGTGCGCGCCGTATTCGCGACGCAGCAGCTCGGCGCGCTCTTTGAGCAGATGGGCTTCGGGAATTCGGCCCGGCCGCAACATTTCATAGGTGTCCAGAATGAGGTCTTGCGGGACGGGGACGAGGTCGGCGGCGCGTTCGAGATTGAGCGCAAGCCGGTCGCGACCCGCATCGCGGGCGATCGATGCCTGAAGTCTGAGCACGTCGGCCGAAATCCGGATGTCTTCGGCACCGATCCGTTCCGAAATCACTGCGTCCAGCGTCAAATCGGCAAGCGGCATGCCCGACGCCGACACCGCCTGATCGGGCGCGTTCTCGGAGATGGGATAGAGGTCGAGAGGGGATGTCACGGACGAAGCCCTCCTTGTCCGATTGCAAACGCGACATCGAGCGGCGGGGCATCCGGCACTACCAGCCCGGTCTCTATAGCGTAGAGCATGGCGACGCGCACATGGTAGCGGGCGCCAAGGGCCTGACCTTCGGTCGGCACGATGACGGGTTCCGGCGCGAGCCCCAGCGCGTGGAGCGCGGCGTTGCGGCCCATTGCGCGGTAGTGGTCGAGCGTCGTGATCGGTGCATTCGAGAACAGTTCGATGTTCATGTGCGGCAGCCGGTCGGCGCGGTGGATGACTGCGGTGCCCTTGGCCTGGATGCCGATGGCATAACCCGAGCCGGAGAGGCGCGCCGCGGTGAGGCCGAGGAAGGACGTGTCGGCGGTATGTCGGATGCGGACGAGGCGCGGCACGCCGCCGCCCTCGCTCACACCATCGGTCAGGGCCAGCACCACGTCGATCAAGTCGTGGCCGGCTGTCGTTTGCGTGAGCTCGTTGCCGAATGCGGGGCTGAGGCCAATCACCACCTCGCGCGGATCCGTGCCTTTGCCGGCCTCGCCGCCTGGAATCAGCCATGGCTCCGAGGTCGGGTCGACGCGACGCTCGCTCTCCAGCACCTTCTCGCGTGTCTGAACATCGCGCACGCCTCGGACCGCTTCCCATCTAGCTTCGGACATCCGATATCCGCTGCCCGGCCCCCGGTAGTCGTTGGGATCGTTGAGCGCGCTGATGACCTTGCCGTCGCGCAGGATGGCCGACGTCTGCAGATAGTCGCCGGAGATGCGCTGGCGAAGCATCAGCAATAGGTTCTCGGCCTCGCGCCCGAAGCCCCGTTTGTGCAGCCCCCGCACCACATCCACCGCCGTTAGTCCGCGATCGCGAATGGCTTCGCTGATGCGCGTGACCTCGCCTGTCGAGAAGGTTTCGGTATCGAGCGAGCCCGAGGCGGCGGCGACGGAGAGCATCCAGGCTTCCGGCACTTCGGCGAGGCCAAGCTCCTGGAAGACGGCGGCCAGCGCCTTGATCGCTTGCATGCGGAGCTCGCGGATATTGCTCTCCTCTATGGGCGTCAGCCCGCCATCCGCCTCGAGGTCACGCTGCAGAGCGAGGAAGTCCTCGACGTCCTCGCCGTTGAATAGGGATGGGTTGAACGAATTGTCGTATTTGCGGATCGATCCCATGCCGGAACACAACAGGTCGGAGCCGGCCATGAGGAAGGGCGTGATCTTGGCGCCAACCCGGATCTCGGACTCGCTGACGCGGGTGTCGTTGCCGGAGGCGCATTCAAGGCCGAGCCAGACGGCGATGAGGTTTTCGGCCATGAGCTCGCGCATGCCCCCCGCCATCGAGACGGTCAACGGCGCGCCGTCGATGCCGCCGTTCTGCGTTCCCTGTACGCCCATGGCGCGCTGCAGGCAGAGGCAACGGGCTTCCAGGTAGAGAACGGACTGATGTTCGTGAAAACCCATCAGCAGCTCGGAGGATGCGCCAGACGTGCAGCGTGCCTTGATGCCGCGCGAGGCGTAGGCGGCGGTGAGGAAAGCCTTGGACCAGGGTGTGTCGTCGCCATCGACGAACGCAGCTTCCGTGCCATAAACCGATACCGTCTCGGCATAGGAAGTGAAGCCAGCCATGCCGATGCGCAGCTCTTCCGCTTCCTCGATCGAGCACTGGAACAGCACGCCGCCACGCCCAACCGACGCGCCGACGGCGCAGGCGACGGCGTTGGCCCAGGAGTTCGACGCAACGCGCATCGTCGTCTCGATCTCGTCGAAGCCGAGCGCCACGGCAACGGCGGCGTCTGCTGCAAGCTGCAGAGGATCATCTTTAGCGTTGGTGACGTGCGCCTGGTTTCCCGGCGTGCGGCGCTGCCGCATTTTGGAATAGGCGAAGGTGATCTCCAGTGACGACAAGTGCGACACGACGGAAGCCAGCTTCGCCGGCGTCATGCCGCGAGCCAGCCGCTCGAGCCTTTCGCGCGGCACGTTGATGTCGACCAGCATGCGGGCGACTTCGCCCGAATCCATCGCCATCGCCTCGTCGATCACGTCGAGATCGAGATGATGTGCGGCGATGAAGGAATCGAGGATGTCGAAGTCGGCTTCCGGCTTACCGTCGATCTCGACCACGCGTCCGTTCTCGACTCGCGCCGACGGCGCGGGGTCCCACCGGCTGTGAAAGGTGGCAAAGCCCGCTTCCGGATCCTCCGCGGCAAAGCGGTCGTGCCGCAGCGGCCGCGTGTCCCATTCGTCGAAGCGGCGCCAGCGCGGGGGCGAAGTCATTGCGTCCCTCCCATATGTCGAGCGCTCAGAACCATCGCAGCCACACAAGCTGGATGAGGATTAGCACGATCACGTCCCAAAAGATCACCTCGCCGATCGTGAACCAGCGCTTCATGCGGTTGACGCGCCAGAAGCCGAGCCAGACGATCGCTGCCAGGATGAGCGGGACAAAGCTGGCGGCGGTCACTCGACCCTCTTTCCCGTGGCAGCGTCGAAATAGTGCAGCGCCTGCTTCGGGAAGGAGACGCTCACCGGCTGTCCCGGCTCGATCGCATCGCAATTCGTCTGCGTCCGCAGCGTGATTGCCTGCCCGCCCGCGTTTTGGAAGATCAGCAGCGTGTCGGGTTCGATCGCTTCTTTCACGTCCACGGTGAGCGTCATGGCTGCCGGTGCATTCGACGCCATGAATTCGATCTGCTCCGGCCGGATGCCGAGCGTGACCGGCCCGTCGGGGCGATCGACCGAGCAAGCCACCGCGCCAGCCTTGAATATGCCGCCTTTGACCACTCCGTCGATCGTGTTCATCGCCGGGCGGCCCATGAACTCGGCGACGAAGCGGTTGGCGGGCCGGCGGTAGATCATCTTCGGCTCGTCGAACTGCACCAGCCGGCCCTCCTTCAGCACGGCGATGCGCGTCGCCAGTGTCATCGCCTCCTCCTGGTCGTGCGTGACGAAGACGAAGGTTTTGTCGAGCTTGCGATGCAGGCGGTTGAGCTCGGTGCGCATATGCAGGCGCAGCAGCGCGTCCAAGTTGGAAAGCGGTTCGTCCATGAGGCAGATCGCCGGTTGCCAGACCAGCGCGCGCGCTACGGCGACACGTTGCGCCTGGCCGCCGGAGAGCTGCGCCGGCTTGCGCTGCAGATAGTGGGCGATGCGCAGAAGCTCGGCCATGTCCTTCACCGAACGCTCGATTTCCGCGGCGGCCACTTTGCGGATACGCAGGGGATAGGCGATGTTCTCGAAGACGGTCTTGTGGCTGTAGAGTGCGTAGTTCTGGAACACCATGCCGATGCCGCGGAAGCGCGGCGGCACGTTGGTCACGTCCCTACCTTCGATCTCGATGCGGCCGCTCGACGGCTGCTCCAGCCCGGCGAGCAGGCGGCACGCAGTTGTTTTGCCAGAGCCCGAGGGCCCAAGCAGCACGATGAATGCGCCGAGATCAAAGTCGAGATCGAGCCGATCGAGCGCGACGGTGCCGTCCGCAAACCGCTTCGTCACTTCCTTGAACGAGACTGCCATTGGATGCTCCGCTGGTCCTTAGCCCTTCACCGCGCCGAAGGTCAGGCCGCGCACGAGGTGCCTCTGGACGAGAAATGTGAAGACGATGATCGGCAGGGTGGCGACCACTGCCACCGCGGCGACTTGCCCCCACAGGGTGCCGTGTGGCGTGATCAGGCCGGGAATGCCGACCGTCAGCGGCCGCCCCTCGAACGCCACGAGGATGAAGGCGTAGAGGAACTCGTTCCACGACATGATGAAGCAGAGCACCGCCGTTGCCGCGAGTCCGGGCGCGGCCAGCGGCACGATGACGCGCACGAATGCTCCGAGCTTCGAGCGCCCGTCCATCATCGCCGCCTCGTCGATCTCCTTCGGTATCTCGGCGAAGAAGCCGCGCATCATCCAGACGACCAGCGACAGATTGAAGCTCGTATGGGCAATCACCACGGCGTAGATCGTGTCGGTCAGGCCGATTGTCGTGAAGAACAGGAAGAGCGGCACCGCGATCGCGATCGGCGGCGCCATGCGCGTCGTCAGGAAGAAGAAAAACAGGTCTTCCTTGCCGGCGAAATCCGTGCGCGCGAACACATAGGCGGCAGGCGCGCCGATCAGGATCGACAGCGCAGTCGATCCCAGCGAGATGACCAGCGAATTGAAGACTAGGGGGAGATATTCCTTATCGATGAAAACCGCCGGATAATTGGCGAAGGTCGGCATGAAGAACCAGGTCGGCTGCGTCGAGAGGATATCGAGGCGGCCCTTGAAGGACGTCAGCAAGATCCAGACGTACGGCGTGAGCGCAAGCACCAGGACGCAGGCGAGGATTCCGATCGCGAGGATCTTCCAGGATTTGCTCATGGCCTAGCCCCTTGGTCCGCCGACTTCCAGTACACGGCCTTGTAAAAGACCGAGCACATGATCAGCACGACGAGGTAGACCATGAACGAGACCGCGGCGCCGTAGCCGAGATTCCAGGTCTTGAAGTTGACGCGGTAGGCGTAGATCGAGAGCAGTTCCGAGACGGTACCGGGGCCGCCGCCGGTCATGATGAAGACCTTGTCGAACTCTTTGAAGGCGTCGATGCCGCGCAGCAGAAGCACCAGCGCGATGATCGGGCGCATCAGCGGCAACAGGATGTCGGTGAACTGCCGCCACGGCCCGGCACCGTCCATTGTCGCTGCCTCGAAGGGCGAGCGCGGCAAGCTCATCAGCCCGGCCAGGATGATCAGCGTCACGAAAGGCGTCCACTGCCAGACGTCGATGGCGATGATGGTGGGCATGACGAGGCTGGGCGACGAGAAGACGGCGCTGGATTGCGACAGCAGGCCAACGGCCCGCAGATAGTGCGTCGCCATGCCGAAGTCGCCCTGCAGCAGCAGGCGCCAGATCAGCCCGACAGCGACAGGAGCTAGCATCATCGGCACCAGCAGCAGCGTCGTCAGCAGGCGCTGCCGCTCGATGTAGCGCCAGATCAGCCATGCCAGCGCGAAGCCGAGCAGGAACTCGATCGACACCGCGACCAGGACGAAGCGGATAGTACGCCAGAAGGAGCCCCAGAAGATTGCATCCTCACGCACCAGCCTGCGAAAATTGTCGAAGCCTATGAATATGCCCTTCTGGTCCGGATTGGCGAAACTCAAGTCGGTCATCGCCGTGTAGACCATGTAATAAAAAGGCCCCACGAGGAAGACGAGGACGAGCAGCGCCGCCGGCAGGATCAGGGGCATAGATGCGCCGCGGTCGAGCAGGAACTGTCCGCGCGAAGGTCGAGTGCCTTTGGTCATGATATGCCCGGCGTTCTCCCGGGGGTTGTCCCCACGGGATTAGGATAGCAGCCCTTACTGCACCGGATATTTCATCGGTGCGCAGGCCCCGAGCAGCGCCGAGATCTCCTTGGCCGACTCATCGAGCGCCGCCTTTGCTTCCTTCTCGCCGGCGAGATAGGAGGACAATTCGCGCACTAGGATGTCGGTCATCTCGCTCGCCTGCGGGATCGTAGGCTTCGGCTTGGCCACCTCATTGGACGCCATCGATGCCTTGGCATACGGCAGCTTCTGCACCTCGGCGGATGCATAAACATCTGGCCTTGCGGAAGCGCCGCCATTCAGATGCTGGTTGAGCTGCTGTTCGTACTCCAGCATCCACTGGATGAAGAGGTATGCGGCCTCCTTGTTCTTGGACGCCGTTGGAATGAGGTATGACCAGCCCTCCACCTGAGCGACCTTGCCGCCTTCACCCTGCGGCACGATGTCGAAACCCATCTTGCCGACGACCGTCGACACATTCTCATCGACGGCGACGGCGTAGGTCGCGTCGTTCCACATGATGAGCTCGGCGACCTTGCCCTGCTGCATCAACGCCATGACGTCGTCCCAGAAGTAGTTGAGCGTGTCCGGTGGCGAGAAGGCCATCAGGCTCTTGTAGTATTCGGTCGCGGCAATGGCCTGCGGGCTGTTGACGATGACCGGGCCGCATTCGGAGCCCGACTTCACCTCCAGCATGTCGCCGCCGAAGGAGTAGAGGAAGTTCAGCCACTCGTACCACAGCGCTTCGTGGCGCTTGCCCTGCAGTGCGGTGCCGTAGAGACCCTGGTCAGGGCGGTTGAACCATTCGGCGATGTCGCGATACTGCTTCCAGTCCTGCGCCGGGCCGAGGTCGTAGCCGTACTTGGCCTTAAAGCCGTCCATCTCCTTGGCGTCGGTCAGGAGATCGGACCGATACCAAGCGTACATTGTGAGCGCGGTGAACGGGAAGCCATAGGCCTTGCCCCCGTACCAAGAGATTTCCTTCCAGAGACCCTGGTACAGCTGTTCCTCCGGCTTGAACTCGGGGTCGCGCAGCGTCGCCGAGGCCATAAACTGCTCGATCGGCTCGACGTGGCCGTTGGTGACGAACTTGCCGACATTGCGGTGCTGCTGGAGGATGAAGTCGTAGCGGCCGCGCTTTGAGTTGAGGTCGAGCATCACCTTGCTGGCGGTCTCGGACGCCTCATACATCTCGATCTCGACCGTGATGCCGGTGCGCTTCTCGAACTCGGGCGCCAGCTTCTTCATCGCCTCGAGCGGCGGCAGCGCCTCGCCAATAGTGCGGATCGTGGTGCCCTTGTACGGCGCCGCCGCTTCCTCCAGCGTCCAGGCACCGGCCTGTCCGGCAATGCCGAGCGTCGCGAATGCCGCGAGCGCCGGTGCCGTTATCAGCATGCGTAGGCGTGAACTGTCTCCAAACATCGAGATTCCCCTTTGGTTAATTGTCGTTGCGGTGCTGTCCAACTTGGCTGGGCTTGAATGCTGGTCCGCCGGGGGATCGGGCCGTGCCCGGGCCGCCCGTGAGATCTATGGCGTGTTGGCGGCGATCCGCCATTCAAGTCCTCCACCACTGCGCGCGGAATCGCCCGACTTGTCCGCGAGGCCTCAGGTCCGCAAGGCCTCAGGGTGTCAGTATATGCTATCGACGCCTGCCTGCGTAGCTCTTGGTACGAAGAAGGCATATTCCACAAACTAGACAAAGCCTATAAGAGCATGCCGATCATGGGATATTTCCCTTACAGTGTAATCCAAAACGCATATGCATTTGGGGATAGGAGCGACGGTGAGGGACGAAGCCTCTGCAGCAGCGTCAGGCAGGCGCCTGCTGTCGCATCCCGAATGGTTTGACGCCCTTGGCGAACTTCTCGCGCAGGTGGGATCGCACCAGTTCCCCGACGCATTCGCCAAAACCATCCATCGTCTCGCACCATTCGACTACACGGTGAGTTTCGCCTATAGCGGCCCGGGCAAGCCGCTGTGCGTGCACCACACCTTCGCCCCGAAGCAGTTCGACATCCACGTTCGGGAATACGAGATCGGGCCTTACCTACTCGATCCGTTCTATAAGGCGACGGCGAACGGCACGCGGTCGGGAGTTTACCGGCTGTCCGACCTTGCGCCCGACCAGTTCTACAAGAGCGAATACTACAAGTCCTATTATGTGCAGACCGGACCGGTCGACGAGATCGCCTTTTTCTCCCCCGGCAAGGACGGGTGGATCGTAGCGACGTCGCTGATGCGCGCGCCCAGCCGCCAGAATTTCACCGCGCACGACCTGCGCACGCTGCGTATCGTCGAGCCCTTGGTCCGGCGCATCGTTGAGATGCACTGGCGCACCGACGAAAGGCTCAAGACCGCGACGCCGGTCGAAGACGACAAGGCAGTGATGCGGCGCACCGTGCAGGATGCATTGGAGGCACGCGGCATGCCGCCGCTGACCCCACGAGAACTGCAGGTCGTCGGCCTCGTTCTTGAAGGTCACTCCTCCGAGTCGATCGCCAACCTGCTGGGCATCTCAGCCGGGACCGTCCGCATCCACCGCAAGAATATCTATGCCAAGATGCGAATATCCTCGCAGCGCGAACTATTTGCAATCTTCGTCAAGGCGCCGGCGACCACCTCGTGGCCGGTCACGTCTGGGTAGGCTGGTGCGGCTGGTGCCGCTATTTCGCGGCCGATCGACGAGCCAGGAAGATGGATGCTCCAACATCCCCTCTTGGATGAAGGGAATGTCGGCCTCTGCTGCCGAAATGAGGCGCCTTTCGGACGACGGCCTTGCGGCTGCTGGCAGACGGACGGGGCCGTCAGCTGGCGGGCGGCTTTCGGGAATGAGGTGGAGCATAGTTGCCGTTCACGCATTAGAGTCGCCCGACGACGACATATGGGCCCTAAGCGGATCTGGCCCATCGACGCTGCCCCTTCCCCGCCGCCAGCACCTGGCCATGATCACCTCGTCCAACTCCTTGGGGTCGACGCCTGCCCGTGCGAGCGCCTCGCAGTGGAGCTTAGCCAAGAGGGGCCCGGTGACCTCGTGGCTGCGGCCGTTTCATATTGCGGCCCTGGTGGGAAGGTCGCGAGGTCGTCCACTGGCCGGGGGGTACTTCACCCCTTCCTTTTCTTTTGTGCTGGCGGTGTCTTGGCAGCCGGCGCTGCCTTCTTCTCTTCAGTGCGCAACCCTCGGCCTTCGTCAGCGTCAGCTTGATCGTGCCGCTATCGCCGAACGCGCCAACCGGCGTGGTGATCTTCCACGCCCCGGTGAGCGCCATCGCGCCTCCGCCACTATCGAGCGAGACCGTGTAGTTGCCGGCACCCGACCAGGGCACGCCGGCGGCCATGCCGCCAACCGTGAAACTGCCGCCGTCGCCTTGGGGAGCTAGCGAAAAGAGGATCCCCGCCGATGCCCCGGTGCCTGGCAATTCGAATGGTTTGGTCAGGTCGCACACTGTGTGATCGATGGTCAGATCATTGTATCCGCCCTTCGCTCGATAGGCCTTCTTCTTGCAGAGCTTGTCGAACAGACTCCTGGCGATCGCCTCGGCCGCCTCCGCCACCTTGTCCTCGCCGAGAAATCCCTTGTCGTCGGCAATCAATTTCCCGTCGCCATCGGTGACCTGCATGATCCAGGTCACGTCGCCGTCACCGATGCCGACCACCCCGTCGATGAACGTACCGACGCGCAGCTCCTCGATCACGAGGTTCTTTGGGGCATAACCTTCATCCATGAGCTTCTTTTCGGTGGCGCGAGCCTCGGTTATCGTGCTGCCGATATCGACGATGACGGCCTCGCAGCTTCCTTCGGCCTGCGCTTTCTCGACCAGCATAACGAGTTCGGAGCCGACCAGATGCTGAATCTGTTTGGCAACCAGTTCGGAGGCCGGGTTGGCGGGCAACACCTCACGTACGGCAATGCGCTGCTCGCCGACGGCTGGCATCGCGCCAAGCGACAGGGCCACCGCCAGGATAGCGGCACGGATACTAACGGGGTACATCGGCTCTCCAACGGGGCGACGCCATGTCCCCGGCAACCAATTATGTATCATGTTGGACACTCCGGATTGATGCGATTTCTTAGCACTGCCCGTTGTTGGAAGGAGTCACTTCTCAGGCAGACGTTCGCACTGCGATCGCACGACATCAGCCAGCGCCTCTACTGTCAGAAGCGACAATGACCTTCCCTACTTAATGGGAGTAGCGTCCAAATCGACAACGCACCCTTCTTACCCTTCCACTCCCGCCCGACCGCGATGAAGCTCGGCCCAACTTTGACATGACAGAACCCCGCACGATTCAGCCTGAAGATACAACGCTCTATGCACGGCTTGGTAGGCGTGACTTTTGTCATCGCCTGATGAGAGATCACCGACCGCAGCTCATGGCATCACACGGTCCAACTCCGTCCCGTCGGCGAGCTAGGTGAGCCGGCCGCCGCGCATTCCGTGCTCCACCCGTATCTCCAGCATCACCTGCCCCTCCGGCGGCCGAACCCAGGTATTCCCGCGCGAAAACGTCAACCTGGATATGTAGCCATC
>NZ_JBVVQE010000035.1:0-74078 GCF_055811435.1 Mesorhizobium sp. WSM4837 | reverse complement strand
GGGGGGGGGGGGGGGGGGGGGGGGGGGGGGGGGGGGGGGGGCGGGGGGGGGGGGCCGGGGGGGGGGGGGGGGGGGGGGGCCGCCCCCCCCCCCCCCCGGGGGGGGTCCGGGCGGCCGTGCTCGACGCTCTGGCAGTGCCTTCTGCGGCTACCCCCTCCGCCCGCTTCGCGGGCACCTCCCCCTCAAGGGGGGAGGATTGCGGCCGCTGCGCCACCAGCCGCAGCCACATGTATTGAGCGGTGTTGGTGTCCTGGTACTCGTCGACGAGGATGTATTTGAAGCGCTTGTGGTACTCCTTCAGCACGTCCGGATTGGCGCGGAAGATGCGGATCGGGTGGCAGAGGAGATCGCCGAAGTCGCAGGCGTTCAGCGTCTTCAGCCGCTCCTGGTAAGCCTTGTAGAGTTCACGCCCCTTGCCGTTGGCGAAGGCGCGGGCGTCGCCCTCGGCAATCTCGGCCGGGCCAAGCCCCTTGTTCTTCCAGCCGTCGATCATCTGGGCGAACTGCTTGGCCGGCCAGCGTTTGTCGTCCAGTCCTTCGGCCTGGATGAGCTGCTTGATCAGGCGCACGACGTCGTCGGTGTCGAGAATGGTGAAGTCGGATCTGAGCCCGGCAAGTTCGGCGTGTCTGCGGAGCAGCTTCACTCCAATCGAGTGGAAGGTGCCGAGCCACGGCATGCCTTCGACATTGCCTTCGCCGATCAGCAGGCCGATGCGCTGCTTCATCTCGCGCGCCGCCTTGTTGGTGAAGGTGACGGCGAGGATTTCCCTGGGGTAAGCCCTATGGGTGGCGAGGATGTGAGCAATGCGGGTGGTGAGCACGCGCGTCTTGCCGGTGCCGGCGCCGGCCAGCACCAGAACCGGGCCTTCAGTGGTTTCCACCGCCAGCCGCTGCTCGGGGTTGAGGCCGTTCAGATAATCGGGCGCATTGGCATGGCCGCTGCGGGCAGCCATGGCGCGCGCAACAATGCCCGACGGGGCCACGGGCCGCGCGTTCGGTTCATCAAAAAAAGGCATATCTTCCGAAAAGCCGGACATCTTCCCCGAATGTAGTGATTCGGCAGCGAAAGGCCAGAAGTGTCTCCGTTTTGTTCTCTGTCCAGCCGGGGGAGTTGCAAATCCGATGGCACGCCAGCCATAGCGCCGGGCCAGCTGCCGGTCTGGCCTCACTGATCCGTGACTGGACCGTACGGGCTTCTACCCTATCTTGCGCGGCGGACATGTTCCCGAAGCCGAGGAGAGCGCCATGACAAAACCGAGCCCTGCCAGCCCCGCCGTCACCAGACCCGCCATTACCCAGGCGATGATCGACGCCTATGACGAATACACGCATCTGACGCTCGACCGGCGGCGCTTCATGGAACAGTTGACCAGGCTTGCCGGATCAGGTGCGGCGGCCGCCGCAATCGCACCGCTGCTGGCGGCGAATTCAGCCCGTGCGGCTATTGTTGCCGAGGACGATTCACGCGTGACCGGCGAGGACATCAGCTATCCCGGCAGCGGTGGCGAGATGAAGGGCTATCTGGTCAAGCCGGCCGGCCAGTCCGGCAAGCTCGGCACCGTCATCGTCGTGCATGAGAACAGGGGGCTCAACCCGCATATACGCGATGTGGCGCGGCGCGTGGCGCTGGAAGGCTTCGTTGCGCTCGCCCCGGATTTCCTGTCGCCGCTCGGCGGCACGCCGGCCGACGAAGACAAGGCGCGCGAGCAGTTTTCCAAGCTCGATCCGGCGCAAACCACTGCCAATGCGGTCGCAACGGTCGCTTTCCTCAGGGGCAGCGAGGATGGCAACGGCAAGGTCGGCGCGGTCGGCTTCTGCTGGGGCGGCGCCACGGTGAACACACTGGCTGCCAATGCGCCGGATCTGGCTGCCGCTGTCGCCTATTACGGCATGCAGCCGAAGGCCGAGGATGTGCCGAAGATCAAGGCGGCGCTGCTGCTGCATTATGCCGGGCTCGACACCCGCATCAATGCCGGTATCGACGCCTTCAGGAAGGAGCTCGATGCAGCCGAAGTCGAGTACACGATCCATGTCTATGAAGGCGCCAATCATGCCTTCAACAATGACACGTCGGCGGCTCGCTACGACAAGAACGCGGCGGACCTCGCCTGGGGCCGGACGATCGCCTTTCTCAAGGAGAAGCTTGCCTGATCAGGCATTTGCCGGTTTGTGAAAAGCGACGCCGGCCACCACCAGCGCGATGCCAATGCAATCGGTGGGGCTTGGTATCTGGCGGAGCACAATGACGCCGATCAGCGTGGCGGTGACCGGCAGCAACGACAGCATCAGCGCGAAGCTCGATCGCGGCAGCCGCGACATGGCAAGCTGGTCGCAGATATAGGGGATGACCGACGAGCAGATGCCGACGCCGATGGCGGCGATGAGCAGTGGCGGCGCCGAGAAAGCCGGCAGCGCATCGGTGAAGCCGATCGGCAGCACGATGAGGCAGGCGACCGCCATGGCGGCGCCCAGGCCGGCGATGCCGTCGCCAGCGCCGGCGCGGGCAACGCGATGGCCAAGCACGATGTAGCCGACGAACAGCGCGCCGTTGAGGAAAGCCCAGAACAGCCCGATCGGGTCGCTTGACCATTTGACGTCGATGAGCAGCAAGGTGCCGGTGACGGCAACGGCAAGGGCTGCGAGATTGCGCGGGCTTCTGACGCCGACCAGCGCAACGCCGATGGTGCCGACGAATTCGATCGCCGCGACCAGCGAGATCGGCAGGCGGTCGAGCGCCAGGTAGAAGGAGCAATTCATCACGCCGAGGCAGGCGCCAAAACCGAGAAGCAGCAGCCGTGTCGGCCCGTCGGCGCGGGCGAAGGCCGTCCACGGCCGGGTCAGCGGCGCGAAGACAAGGGCGGCTGTGACGATGCGCAGCCAGGCCATGCCAAGCACGCCGACATGCGGGAAAAGCAGCACGGCGAAAGCCGGCCCGAGATAATGAAACACAGCGCTGACACCGAACCAGACATGCGGCGGCAGTGATGTCGCCAGCCTGCCAAAGACAGGGCCGGCGAGGGCAGGGATTGCAGCTGGGGCTTGCGCTTGATCATCCACATGATCATTATCGCAGGCAGATTTACCTGTTTATATGGGCAATGGCCAATCAAAGAGCTCGTTTATTCTCCTGAACCAAGGAGTTTTTCCTGAAACGCATTCGAAACGAAAATGCTGATCTGGATGCGGCGGATCTGAAAATCCTGCGCCTGCTGGAAAAGGATGCGCGCACCAGGACTGCTGAACTGGCGCGCTCGGTCGGCCTGTCAGCGCCGAGCGTGGCCGAGCGCATCAAGCGGCTGCAGGAGAGCGGCGTGATCGAGGCCTACACTGTGCGGATCAACCCGGCCGCGCTCGGCATGAAGCTGTCGGCATGGCTGCGGATCAGGCCGGTGCCCGGGCAGTTGGCTGCGGTCGCCGAGATCATCCGCGACTTGCCGGAAATCGCCCAGTGCGATCGGGTGACCGGCGAGGACTGTTTCATCGCGCTGGCGCATGTCGGCTCGGTGGCCGAGCTCGAACGGGTGATCGACCGCATCATTCCGTTTGCGATGACCAACACCGCAATCATCCAGTCGTCGCCGGTGGTGGCGCGTTCGCCGCTGGCGGCAGTGTTCGTCAATACATCAGCTTAACTGGAAAAAGTCGCGCCGCCCCTCATCGCCCTGCCGGGCACTTCTCCCCGTATAGTGACGGGGAGAAGGACGCTGTCATCAATGGTTTCGCCAATTTGCGGGCGTTGCTGAAAGAGCGCCGAGGCTGCGGCAAGCTCACCTTCTCCCCGTCACTATACGGGGGAGAAGGTGGCGGCAGCCGGATGGGGGGCGGCACAAACGCCCCAGAAAAAGCAATCGAACAACGAACCTACTTCTTCCCGCAGCGATCAGGCATGGCCGCGCTTCATCCGCGCTTGCTTCAGGATGGCGCGCCAGCGGATCATGGCGAAAGGGATCGGCTCGTTGTTGTTGGCGATGGAAAAAATTTCGTAGTTGAGGTTCTTCAGCGATCGCCAGAAATCGTAGTCGCTGATGCGTGGGTCGGCCGCCAGCCTGTCCGCCTCGACCTTGATGTCGGTTTTCATGCACGTTCCCCGAACCGCTTCAGCCCCCGCCGCCCGTATCGCAACTCGTCTTCGACCGTCGTACTGAGTCGTTCAACGCCTCAATTCGGCTTGTTCACGTTAAAACCCTGGTAAGGTTAACGGCGGTCTGACTGCGGCTCAAGCGTCTTGCGACGAATACCGATCGAACGGCCGGCGCGCTCAGGCATCGGCAGCGCCGCATGGGCGGCGCGCATGACTTCGACCTTGGCCAGGGCATCGGCCGGGAAGGGCGCCACCTTCGGTCCGGACATGTCGACATGCAGCGACAATGATTCGGACGTGGCAGCGAGCCAGCCGTCGACATGGCGGATTTCCTGGTAGGCTCTCAGCCGCTTGTCGTCATGGTCGAGCAGCTGGAACGAGACATCGACCTTGTGGTCGAGATGTAGCTCCCTGATATAGCAGACATGGACTTCCGCCGTGTAGATGGTCAGCCGGCGCTGCTTCGCATAGTCCGGCCCCATCCCCATCATTTCGAACGCTTCGTCGGAGCAGCGGTCGAACAGCACGTTGTAATAGGCCATGTTGAGATGGCCGTTATAGTCGATCCAGTCTTTTTCGATGGCCATGGGAGCAGAGACAAAGGGGGCGGCGGTGGACATCGAAAACTTCCTTCTGGCTGGACAGGACGTGGTCGGGGAGACTAGAGCGACGTGCGTCCAATTGGACGCACAAAGTACGCTCTAGCACATTGAATCTTCGCATCGTGCTTTCCGAAAATCGATTTCGATTTTCGGGCCGATGCGATAGGCATCCATAAGTCCATAACAAGGGTGGACGCTGGTCCATTCGCGGAGGAATAGATGGCTCTGAGCGACCTCAATCCGGTCGAGCGCAACGAAGAAGGCATCGCCGCGGTGCTCGGCATCCTCAAACAGCGGCTCGGCGAGCGGTTCCAGACCGGGCAGGCGATCCGCGCCCAGCACGCGCATACCACCACCTACATTCCGGCCCAGGCGCCGGACGGCGTGGCATTTCCAGAGACGACGGCGGAGGTGCAGGAGATCGTGTCGGCCTGCGCCGCGCACCGCGTGCCGGTGATCGCCTTCGGCGTCGGCTCCTCGCTGGAGGGCCATACCAACGCGCCGGGCGGCGGCATTTCTGTCGATACGTCGCGGATGAACCGCATCCTCGCCGTCAACCCGCAGGATCTCGACTGCACGGTCGAGCCCGGTGTGACGCGCGAGGATCTCAACCGGCACCTGCGCGACACCGGCCTGTTCTTTCCGATCGATCCGGGTGCCAATGCCTCGCTCGGCGGCATGGCGGCGACGCGGGCGTCGGGCACCAATGCGGTGCGCTACGGCACGATGCGCGAGAATGTGTTGTCGCTGACGGCGGTAATGGCCGACGGCGAGACGGTGACGACCGGCAAGCGCGCAAAAAAGAGCTCTGCCGGCTACGATCTGACGCGGCTCCTGATCGGCTCCGAAGGCACGCTCGGCATCATCACCCAGTTGACGCTTAAGCTGCAGGGCATTCCGCAGGCGATTTCCGGCGGCGTCTGTCCGTTTCCAAGCGTCGAGGCGGCGTGCAACGCGGTGATCGCGACAATCCAGATGGGCATTCCGGTGGCGCGCATCGAACTGGTCAACGCGCTGCAGATGCGGGCGATGAAGAGCTATTCGAAACTCGATTACCCCGAAAGCCCGTGCCTGTTCGTCGAATTCCATGGCAGCGATGCCGGCGTTGCCGAGCAGGCCGAAACCTTCGGCACGATCGCCGAAGAATATGGCGGCGGACCATTCCTGTGGACCAGCGTCGCCGAGGAACGGACGAAGCTGTGGAAGGCCAGGCACGACGCCTATTGGTCGTCGCTGACACTGCGGCCGGGCGCCAAGGGGCTGTCGACCGACGTCTGTGTGCCGATCTCGCGCTTTGCCGAATGCGTCACGCAAACCGAGGCCGACATCGCCGAGATGGGGTTGATCGCGCCGATCGTCGGCCATGCCGGTGACGGCAATTTCCATGTGCTGGTGCTGATGGACGCGGACGACCCTAAGGAAATCGAGCAGACGGAAGAGTTTGTCGCGCGGCTGAACATGCGGGCGATCGGCATGGATGGAACCTGCACCGGCGAGCACGGCATCGGACAAGGCAAGATCGGCTTCCTGCGCCATGAACTCGGCCACAGCGTCGACATCATGCGCACGATCAAGCAGGCGCTCGATCCCCTTGATATCATGAACCCTGGGAAGATATTGCCCGCCGACTAGCGCCTTTGCTCTTGGGGCGATCGATTTGCCTCTTTATCGACACGCTGATGCGGCTAGAGTGCGGCTGATTTTCAATCGACTGCTTGGGGGTTGATGCTCGCACGCCTGTTCGTTTTCTTCGGTGGCTTTTTCGTGCTGGTGCTGTGTGCGGCGCTGGTGGTGCCGTATTTTATCGACTGGACGGGCTACCGGGCCGATTTCGAGCGCGAGGCGAGCGCCATTATGGGCCGCAAGGTCACCGTTCAGGGCGATGCAACGGCGAGATTGCTGCCGTTTCCCTCGGTGACCTTCTCGAATGTGACTGTCGCCGGCGGCCCCGGCGGCCACCCGGCAATGACCGTCGAGACCTTTTCGATGGACGCCGAACTGGCGCCCTTCCTGAGCGGCGAGGTGCTGATCTTCGACATGCGGCTGGTGCGGCCGAAGGCGACGATAGACATTGCCGCCGATGGCACGGTCGACTGGGCGATACGCCCGTCCTCGCCCTTCGATCCCAGCCAGATCTCGATCGAGAAGCTGACGGTGACCGACGGAGAGATCGCGCTGCGCCATGCAGCCGGCGGCCGCAGCCATGTTCTTTCCGAGATCAATTCGACAATCTCTGCCAGATCACTGGCCGGACCCTGGCGGATGGATGGTTCGCTGCGGCTCGACGGCCTGCGCAGCACGGTCGTCGTCTCCACCGGCAAGGCTGGTGGCGACGGACAGTTGCGGCTCAGGCTCAAGGCCGATCCAGACGCCTATCCGCTGTCCATCGAAGCGGATGGCAATGCCGGCATTGTCGAGGGGGCCGCGATCTATGCGGGCCAGTTCAAGGTCGCAAGTTCTGACAAGAATGGCGCCGACAAGCGTTTGGCGCAGCTTGACGGCACCGACGCTGAGATGATGAAGGCGAGCGCCGACAAGCCGGAGCCGGGGTTCAGGCTGAACGGCAAGTTTTCGCTCGACCACCGGAAGCTTGGCGTCGACCAATTCCGCTTCGAGACCGGGCCTCTCGACAATCCCTACACCGCCGACGGCAAGGCTGCCGTCGACCTTGGGCCGAACCCTCGCTTTTCGATCGAGGCCGATGGCGCGCAGGTGCAGTTCGATGAAGCCGTCGGCGCCGCGACCGGACTGACGCTATCGGAGCGCGTCGCGGCGTTGGAGCAGGCGCTGCTCGCCCTGCCCAAGCCGACCATACCGGGGAGCGTCGAGGTGAAGCTGCCGGCGGTGGTGGCCGGCGACACGACGGTTCGTGACGTGCGCCTTTCCGCCGAGCCAGCTGATGCCGGCTGGTCGGTGAAGTCGCTGGGCGCGACGCTCCCGGGCCGCGCCAGGCTGGAAGCAAACGGCATGCTCAGTCTCGAGGATCAGTTCGGCTTCAGCGGTTCGCTGCTTCTGGCCGTGGGGCAGCCTTCCGGCTTCGCCGCCTGGCTGTCGAAGGATGTCGACGAGGCGATCCGCCGGCTTCCGGCCGCCGGATTCAAGGCCAAGGTCGATCTGACCGGGAACCGCCAGGCCTTCAGCGATCTCGAGCTCGTTCTCGGCAAGGCGAAATTCTCCGGCCGTATCGATTCCAGCCAGGGCGACGACGCCAGGCCGTCGGTGCTGATGCGGCTCGACGGCGGCGAGCTCGACGTCGACGGGCTCGCCGCCTTCGCCTCGATCTTCATCAGTGACAAGGGCGTCAACCGTTTTTCCGACCGGGACCTCGATTTCCAGATCAAGGCCGGGCCGGTCAGCGCCGGCGGATTGACCGCCGATACGGTCGATACGGCGCTCAGGTTGCGCGACGGTCTGCTCGAAATCGACCGGCTCTCGGTTGGCGGGCTTGCCGGCGCCTCGATCAGCGCCACCGGCCGGATCAAGGATTTCCCAGCGAGTCCGACCGGCAAGCTCGATGCCTCGGTGGTCGCCGTCGATCTCAAGCCGTTGGTCGATGTCGCGGCGAAGCACTATCCCGACAATGCCGTGCTGAAGGGGCTGGCGGGGCGTGTGGCCGCTTATCCCGAGCTGTTGCAGAATGCGCGCATCGATCTGGTGACGAGTGCCGCCGCCAATGGCGACGGCACGACGGGACTGGCGGTCAGCGCGCAAGGCAGGGCAGGCGGCTCGGCGTTTTCAGCATCACTGTCCGGCAAAGGACTGGCCGATCGGCTTCTCGAGGCGCCGGTGTCGGTGACCTTCAACGCCAGGAATACCGACGCCACCGCGCTTCTGGCGCTTTACGGCCTGCCGGCGCTGCCGCTCGGCATGGTTGGCGAGGCGACCACCGATGTTTCGGCGAAAGGCACGCTTGGCGGCGGCATGACGACGAGCTTCAACCTGACCGGCGACGACTTCAGGGCCGGTTTCGACGGGACGATCGCCAGTAGGCCACAAGGCGCCACAGCCAAGGGCAAGGTCAGCCTGGAAGCCGCCGACATCGAGCCGTGGTTGATGACGACAGGCATCGGCCTGCCCGGCCTGGGGACCGGCATGTCGACGTGGCTTGCGGCCGACGCCGACTTCGGCAATGGCCTTCTGGTGCTGTCCGGCCTCAGCGGCGCCATCAACGAATCGGCAGTTTCCGGTGACCTCAATGTCGACGTCAAGGACGGGCTGCCGCACCTTGCCGGCGCGCTGGCGCTCGACGAGCTGGATCTCGACCCGATGGCGGTGGCGCTGTTTGGCGACCAGGCCTTTCTGGGCGCCGGCAGGGCTTGGCCGACCGCCCCGTTCAACCAGAAGGCCAGCCCGCCGTTCACCGCCGAACTCGACCTGACCACGGCGTCGCTGGTCGCCGGCCCGTTGGCCACGGCCTATGACGCGGCGCTTTCGCTGAAGCTCGACCACGAAGGCATCCGCGTTTCGGACCTTAAGGCAAAGTTCGCCGGCGGCGCGCTTTCCGGGCTGTTCGAGTTGAAGAACAATGACGGCACTGGACTTTTCTCCGGCCAGCTGAAACTTGCCGGCGCCGATCTGGCCACCGTGCTGCCAGAGACTGGCCTCAGCGGAACCGGCGATTTCTCGGCGGCGCTTTCGACCAGCGGCAAAACGGTCGATGCGATGGTTGCGGCGCTGTCCGGTTCCGGCACGGCGGCGCTGAAAGGCCTGACCATTGCCGGCGTCAATCCCGACGCCTTTGGCGCCTTCATCGCCAAGGCCGACGCCATTGGGCGCGATATCGACGCGGCCAAGACCGCCCGCTTCGCGCCGCAGATCGCCGCGGACGGCAGTTTTCCGGCTGGGGATGCCGACATCGCCTTCACAATCGCCGGTGGAACGCTGAGGGCACCGCCGGTCAATCTTGAAAATCCGGCGGCGGCGCTGTCGGCCGACATCACCGCGGACCTGAAGGCCAGCACGGTCGCTGCCACTGGTTCGATCACTTATCGGCCCGGCGACGAAGCGCTGGTCGGCTCCGATCCGACCGTGAATTTCAGCGTCGACGGGCCGTTCGGCGCCGCGAAGCGGCAATTCGACAGTGAGCCGCTGGCGCAGTTCCTGACCCAGCGCGCGCTGGAAAAGGAGCAGCAGCGGGTCGAGGCGATGCAGGCGGCGCTGCTTGAAAAGCAGCGGTTGCGGCGCGAGGTGCGCTACTACGCGGCCCTGCAAGCCGAGCGCGTCAGGGCAGCCGAAGAATTGCGCAAGCAGCAGGAGGCGGCGCGGCTGAAAGCTGAGGCAGATGCCAGGGCGAAAGCCGAAGCCGAGGCAAAGGCTCGAGCTGAAGCGGAGGCAAGGGCCGAAGCGGAGGCGAAGGCCAAAGCGGATGCCGAGGCCAAGGCTAAGGCGGATGCCGAAGCGAGAGCCAGGGCGGCGCAACAGGCGGCCGATGAGGCAGCGAAGGCCGAAGAACAGCGACGCCGGAAAGCGGAAGAGGCGAGGCGGGCGGAAGAGGCGAGGCGGATCGCTGCGGAACAAAAGGCAAAGCTCGATGCCGAGCGCAGGGCCGCCGCTGAGCAGGCGCAGAAAATCGAGCGGGCGCGTCAGCCGCCGGCCAATGACAACCCGGGACCAGCAGGATCCGCGCCAAAACCCACGCTTGAACCTTCGTCGATCGACAATCTGCTGAAGTCGCTGGGTGGCGGATAGCCCCTAGCTAACCATACGGGCTATATGGGTTTCATCCCTCGCTTCGCCCAATCCAGGACGTAGAGCCTGAGCGCCGAGGACAGGTTGGCATCGCGCGGCCGGGCCTCGTCGATTTCGGCGACGAGGGCTGCGAGAGTCAGTTTGCGCGCGGCGGCGATGGCGACGAGATCGTCGAAAAACGGTTTTTCGAGCGAATAGCTGGTGCGATGGCCGCGAATGGTCACCGAGCGTTTCTCGACCGGGCTCACCGGACGTGACTCATTTCACTTCAAGCATCGGACTTATCCGAAAACGGCGCCACATTTTTCGGTCTGACTTCAGGGGAATCCGCATCGCCCGAGGTTTCGCGGCGATGGCCGGCGACAAATTTTTCTGCCTTGTCGGCGATCGAACGGTCACGCTCCCGGTCGGCCTTGGAGCGGCCGTGCAGCGCCCGGTTCTGTTCGGCCAGGCGCTCCTGCTCGGCTCGTGCCTTCTGCTTGCGGGCCTGGCGGAGGTTGACGATGTCGGCCATGTCGCGCGGCCCGTCGGATCACTTCTTGCGGAAGGCGTCGAGCGACACCACTTCGGCGCCCTTGGCGGCGGCGTCGGCTGCGGCCGGCTTCTTTTCGGCCTCAGCGGTCTTCTTCTTCTCAGGCTTTTTCTCGGCGACGACGGCCAGCGGTTCGGAAGCGGGCTTGCCGGTCAATTCCCCTTCTGCCGAGGTTTCCGTCTTCACGTCGAATTCGAGCTCGAAATTGACGGACGGGTCGTAAAAGCCGCGCACGGCCGAGAACGGGATTTCCAGCTTTTCCGGCACGTCGGAGAAAGACAGCCCGACCTCGAAGCCGGTGTCGGTCACCTTCAGGTCCCAATACTGGAACTGGATGACGATGGTCATCTGTTCGGGATAGCGCTCGCGCAAGCGGGAAGACACGCGCACGCCGGGGGCGCCGGTCAGGAAAGTGATGAAGAAATGATGGTTGCCGGGGAGGCCGGTGCGCGCGACTTCGGCCAGGACCTTGCGCATGACGCCGCGCAATGCCTCCTGGGCCAGAATGTCGTAGCGAATGTGGTCGTCGGCCATGTCGCTGTCGGGTTCCGTTGAATCGTCCGCATAGCTGTAATCAAGCTTGAGCGCGGCGTAAACCGGATATAGATGCCGGCAGCACAGATGCGAGAGGACATGCCTCAGATTTGATCGCTCAGGCGCCCAGCGAGCGCGCTGCGCTTTTGCGCATCGGCCGCCGGCTGCCGCTTGGCGAAGGCGCGCAGGAAGGTGCGCACGCCATGTGTCGCGGATTGCAGCACTTCATCATCGGTCGGCGTGCCGCCGAGCATGAAGGTCGTCTGCAATTCGGCATTGGCGAGGGCCTGGAACTGGCGCGCCGCGACATCGGGGTCCTCGATGTCGAGGAATCCGGCATGGGCGAGGCGGGCGAAACGGGCGGCGATCGCCGGCCATGTCCTGCCCGGTCCCTGTTCGCGCCATTCGGCAAACAGCTCGGGATAGCGCTCGCCCTCGGTCTGGATCAGCTTGCGCAAGAACTTTCCGTCGCGGCTGCAGATACAGTTGCGGGTCATGCGCACGGCGAAGGCGATCAGATCGGCCTCGAGATCCTTCGGCTGGTCGGGAAAGGTTGAAATGGTGGCGAAGATACCGGCATTGCAGCGCTCGGTGAGGTCGCGGACAATGGCGACGAAGAGTTTCTCCTTGTCGCCATGATGGTTGTAGATCGTCTGGCGCGAAACGCCGGCCTCGGCGGCAATCATGTCGATATTGGCGCCGGCGAAGCTTTCGCGGCAGAACACCTCGCCGGCAGCGTCCATGATCGAGGCACGCTTTGCCTCATGGCCGCGTGGCGGGATGCTGTCAGGAGAAACGTCGTGCTTCATGAAAACTATATATGGGTGATTGACGAATTAGACAAGAGTGTCTAAATTTATGGACTTGGATTTAGAGGAATTCCCCCTGCAGGAATTCCACGGGATGGGACGTCCCAGGATTACACGCCGGTCGGCAAACCAGATTGAAAGAAGCCCGCTATCATGAATCCCCAATTCCTCCGCATCGCGGTTGTGCTCGGCCTTTTGTCGGCCATCGGTCCGTTCGCCATCGACATGTATCTTCCCGCGCTGCCTTCGATCGGCGCAGATCTGCAGGCCAGCACCGCTGCCGTGCAGATGAGTTTGCTGATCTTCTTTCTGTCCATGGGTTTTGGCCAGATCGTCGTCGGACCGATCTCCGACATGGTCGGGCGCAAGTTGCCGCTCTATGGCGGCCTTGCCCTGTTCATGGTCGGCGGCATCGGCTCGGCGCTGGCGCCATCGGTCGAATGGCTGATCGCCTTCCGTTTCCTGCAAGGGCTCGGCGCCAGTGCGGGCATGGCGGTGCCGCGCGCCATCGTGCGTGACCTGCACATCGGCACCGAAGCTGCCAAGCTGATGTCACTCCTGATGCTGGTGTTTTCGGTGTCGCCGATCCTTGCGCCGCTGACCGGCAGCGTCATTATCGAGAATTTCGGCTGGCGTGCCGTGTTCTGGACGGTGACGGGTGGGGCGGTGCTCGCCACCATCCTGCTGGCGACCTCGCTCAAGGAGACGCGGCCGGTCGAGGCGCGTGCAGGCAGTTCGTTCGGCACTGCGCTGTCGGCCTACCGCTTCCTGATGGGCGACCGCAACTTCCTTGGCCTGGCGGCCATCGGCGGCTTCGGGCTGGCGAGCTTCTTCGTCTATCTGTCGAGTTCCTCCTTCATCCTGATAGAACACTACGGGCTGTCGCCGTCGGTCTACAGCGTGTTCTTCTCGATCAACGCGGTCGCCTTCATCGGCATGTCGCAATTGACGGGAACGCTGTCCGAAAGGTTCGGGCTGAGGCCGGTGGTGCGGGTCGCGGTGGTCGGCTATGCGACGACGATGGTCGTGCTGTTCGCAGTGATGGCGTCCGGCGTCGACCGGCTCGACGTCATGGCGGCGCTGCTGTTCGTCGGCTACGGGTTTCTCGGCCTGGTGATCCCTGCGACTTCGGTGCTGGCCATGGAGGAGCATGGCGCGATCGCCGGCACCGCCTCGGCGCTGATGGGCACCCTGCACTTCGCCATCGGCGCGCTCGCCATGGGCATCGCCGGGGTGTTCTTCGACGGCACGCCGCTGCCTATGGTGGCCGGCATCATGCTTTGCGCGGTGATCTCGTTCACGCTGGCCAAGGTGACGCTCGGCCGCGGACGGCAGGTTGTCGAAGCGCCGGCAGAATAGATGCTTTCCAGTGAGAGCAATGAAAAAGGCCGGGTCAGTCCCGGCCTTTTTCGCGTCTGGGCGCGGCCGCGCGGCCAGCAAGCCTGCTGCCGTCACAGTATCGAGGTGAGATGGGGATCGGAGGGAAAGTTGGAATCGAAGCAGGAGAAGTGGAGGTTTCTGTTGCCAGGTACCTCCGAACCCCGCCTAGAAGTGCGAACCACTAGGGCTTGATTTGAAGCTGTCGCACCGCTTACGCGGCGAGACGTGCTTCCGCATAGTTGTCGTTGGCAACTATAAGTTCAGCCCGATAACGGTGGTACAATGCCGGGCAAAAGTACGATCTTTACACCTTCGTCGATCCTATTTCGCCCCCAGCAAAAGCCGCTCTTCGCAGAGCGGTTTTTGGTGGAGGCGCCGGGTACCGCCCCCGGGTCCGAACGGCTTATTTCATCGCCTGTTTATCGCCATAGTCGGTCGAGCCGACGAAACAGATATAGGGACCGATCGTGAAAAATGAAAGGCCTCAATGATGCTTTGTCCGCTGTCTCAAACAGCATCGCCAAAGGCTTGACTTGTCAACGCTCTCAACCGAAGCTTTGCGGCGGTGAGGAGTTACCGACTAGCGCACATTTTGCGGCAGCGCGCCACAACCCTCATCGACTGGATCTCGTGGCGCCGACGAGGGGAAAATTTGATGGCCGATTATCTCGCAGACGTGAAGAAGTACGACGCCGCGGCGGATGCCGACGCGGTCGCCAAGATCGTGAAGCATTTGGGCATTGCGCTCAGGAATCGTGATTCCTCGCTGGTCTCCTGCACGGATCCCGACGAACTTGGTCGCGTCAAGGCCAGCTGGGTTGCCAAAAAGCTTGGCGTCGACGACGGCAGCAAGGCGGACGCCGCCATCGAAAAGACCTGCAAGGCGATGGAGGCCGATAACACCAAGAGCCGGGTGACCTTTTATTACCTGGTTGCCAAGGAGCTGGGCAAGCTCGCCAGCCTCTGAGGATCGCATGTCAATTTGCGGATGCTGACGCGGGCAGCTCTTTCTCCCCGTCACTATACGGGGAGAATTGCCCGGCAGGGCAATGAGGGGCGGCGCAAACGAGCGGTAAGAGAAAGCGACTCTGGTGCCGTTTTGACATATTCGGCCGGCAGCCAGTCGGTTATGATTGCCTAACCCGAATCGAGCCCCCGAATCGCCGATGCGCCAATATCTCGACCTCTTGAAGCACGTGCTGGAAAACGGCGCCGATCGCGGTGACCGCACCGGCACCGGAACGCGCTCGGTGTTCGGCTACCAGATGCGCTTCGACCTCGCGCGCGGCTTTCCGGTCACCACCACCAAGAAGCTTCACCTGAAGTCGATCGTGCATGAACTTCTGTGGTTCCTGGCCGGCGACACCAATATCAAATATCTCAACGACCACGGCGTCTCGATCTGGGACGAATGGGCCGACGAGAATGGCGACCTCGGCCCGGTCTACGGCAAGCAATGGCGCTCCTGGCCGGACGGCCATGGCGGCGCCATCGACCAGATTGCCAATCTCTTGAAGGAGATACGCAAGAATCCTAATTCCCGACGGCTGATCGTTTCGGCGTGGAACCCGGCCGAAGTGGAAGCCATGGCGCTGCCACCCTGTCATTGCCTGTTCCAGTTCTATGTCTCGGAAGGCAGGCTCTCCTGCCAGCTCTACCAGCGTTCCGCCGATATCTTTCTCGGCGTGCCGTTCAACATCGCTTCCTATGCGCTGCTCACCATGATGGTGGCGCAGGTGACGGGGCTGAAGCCCGGCGATTTCGTCCATACGCTGGGCGATGCGCATCTTTATGCAAACCATTTCGAGCAGGCGCGCGAACAGTTGCAGCGCACGCCCAAGGCGCTGCCGACGCTATGGATCAATCCGGAGGTGAAGGACTTTTTTGCCTTCCGCTTCGAAGATTTCCGGCTGGAAAACTACCTCGCCGATGCGACGATCAAGGCGCCCATCGCGGTGTGAGCCGCAACATCGGGCTTTTTGCTTTGTCTCAAATTGCTCGCCGGTGCTGTGTCGTCCGCCCGCGAGCGGTGGCGGTGTCATGCAGTGCCGTCGGTGGGCTATTGGGCTAAGTCAGGCAAAAAGCCTTCCCTTGTTATATTCAGGCGGATATATCGACTGGCAGGGTCGCGCCGATCGGATTTCAAGCTCCGGGAGAGTTTCATGCTGGTGCGCAAGGGTTTCGGATTGAAGGAGGCCGCCATTGGCGGTCTTGCGATATTGATCGCCGCCATGCCGGTTGCCCATGCCGATGACAGGCTGATCGTCTTTGCCGCCGCAAGCATGAAGAACGCACTGGATGCAGTGAACACCGCCTGCGCCGCCGATGTCGGCGAGGCGGCGACCATTTCCTATGCGGCAAGCTCCGCATTGGCCAAGCAGATCGAGGGCGGCGCGCCGGCCGACGTCTTCATCTCGGCCGATCGCGACTGGATGAACTATCTGTCCGACAAGAAGCTGACCAAGCCGCGTTCCGAAGTGAAGTTGCTCGGCAACCAGATCGTACTGGTGGCGCCGAAGAATTCGACGGTCGAAACCAGGATCGAAAAGGGTTTTGATCTTGCCGGGCTGATCGGTGACGGCAGACTTGCCATGGGCGATTTCAAGGCGGTGCCGGCCGGCAAATATGGCAAGGCGGCGCTAGAATCGCTCGGCGTCTGGTCCTCGATCGAAGGCAAGTTGGCACAGGCCGAGAATGTACGCGCAGCGCTCAAGCTGGTGTCATTAGGCGAAGCAGCACTCGGCATCGTCTACGCCACCGACGCGCATGCCGAGCCCGGCGTCAAGGTGATCGGCACCTTCCCGCAGGATTCGCACCCGCCGATCGTCTACCCGGTTGCCCAGATCGCGGATTCGAAGCACAAGCATGCGTCGGCATTCCTAAAGTGCCTGCAATCCGCCAAGGCAGGCGACCTCTTCAAGGCGCAAGGTTTTACGGTCCTCACGCCGAGCAACTGAGGCACGCCAAAGGATGGATTGGTTGCTGGACCTCACTCCCGACGAATGGAACGCGGTCCGGCTGTCGATCAAGGTGGCGACAGTGGCGATGGTCGCCAGCCTGCCGCCCGGCATATTGATCGCGCTTGTGCTTGCCCGTGGCCAATTCTGGGGCAAGACGCTGCTCAACGGGCTGGTGCATCTGCCGTTGATCCTGCCGCCGGTGGTTATCGGCTATCTGCTGCTGCTTTCCTTCGGCAGGCGCGGCCCGGTCGGGGCGTTTCTGGCCGAGCATTTCGGCATTGTCTTCTCCTTTCGCTGGACAGGTGCCGCATTGGCCTGCGCTGTCATGGGCTTTCCCCTGATGGTGCGGGCGATCCGGCTGTCGATCGAGGCGGTCGACCGCAGAATTGAGGCGGCGGCCGGGACGCTTGGCGCCAATCCGTTGTGGGTATTCGGGACGATCACGCTGCCGCTGATCCTGCCCGGCCTGATTACCGGCGCGATCCTGTCTTTCGCCAAGGCGATGGGCGAATTCGGCGCAACGATCACTTTCGTTTCCAACATCCCCAACCAGACGCAGACGCTGCCGTCGGCGATCTACACGTTCACGCAGGTGCCGGGCGGCGATGCCGGCGCGCTCAGGCTGACGCTGATCTCGATCGTCATCTCGATGGCAGCACTTGTCGCATCGGAGGTGCTGGCGCGGCGCGTCGGCAGGCGGATGGATATCGAATGACCGTTGTGGTCGACATCAGCCATCGGCTTGGCGACTTCGAGGTCGACGCCCGCTTCGAGAGCGCCGGGCGGCTGACCGCACTGTTCGGGCCCTCGGGCTCCGGCAAGACGACGCTGATCAACATGATTGCGGGCCTGATCCGGCCGGACAAGGGGCGGATCGAGGCCGACGGCCGCGTGCTGGTCGATACGGATGCGGGTCGGTTCGTGCCGAAGCACAAGCGCCGCATCGGCATGGTGTTCCAGGACGCGCGGCTGTTTCCGCATATGAGCGTGGCCAGCAATCTGCGCTACGGCCGCTGGTTCACGCCGACGGCCGAACGCTATGCGGACATCAAAGCGGTGGTCGACCTTCTCGGCATCGGTGCTTTGCTCGACCGGCGGCCGGCAAAGCTTTCCGGCGGCGAGAAACAGCGCGTGGCGATCGGCCGGGCGCTGCTCGCCAGCCCGAAACTGTTGCTGATGGACGAGCCGCTGGCTTCGCTTGACGAGGCCCGCAAGGCAGAAATCCTGCCTTACATCGAGCGGCTGCGCGACGAGACGAAAATCCCGATCGTCTATGTCAGCCATTCGGTCTCGGAGGTGGCGCGGCTGGCAAGCGACGTCGTTGTGCTGGCGCAAGGCAAAGTCGCTGCTTGCGGCCCGACCGGGGCGATCATGCAGCGGCTCGACCTGTTGCCGGCGGAGGAGCGCGGCGAGGGCGGCGCGGTGCTGGATACCGCGGTGCTGCGCCACGACAATGTCTTTGGCATGACCGTGCTCGGCTCGGTGGCGGGCGAGATCCGCGTGCCGCTTCTGGCCGTGCCGGTCGGTGCGCCGATGCGCGTTCGCATCCGTGCCCGCGATGTGATGATCGCCACCGAACAGCCGACGGGTCTCAGCGCGCTCAACATCCTGCAGGGCACGATCGTGACGATGGCGCCGGGCGAGGGTCCCGCAGTCGAGATCGGCATCGACTGCCATGGCGCAACCGTGCTTGCCCGGATCACCGAGCAATCGCGACAGACGCTGAAACTCCGGCTTGGTCGAGTGGTCTACGCCGTGGTCAAGACGGTGAGCTTCGACCCGGCGAATATGAGCGCCGGCCTGCCAGTCGAGGCGGATGGATGACCCGCGGATGATCGTCGCTATATCATTTTGGAATAGCGGTATTGCCGGAGAGCTTCTAGGATGGATGACGGGACTGCGGAGGAGCGTATGCCGTCGCTGAGCTTGCGGATAAACCTCGATCCAGAAGGGCGCATCGGGCCGGGCAAGATCGAGCTTCTGGAGCAGATCGCCGCCTTCGGCTCGATCTCGGCGGCGGCGCGCGGCATGGAAATGTCCTACAAACACGCCTGGGATCTGGTCGAGGACATGAACCGGGTGTTCGGCAAGCCGCTGGTCGCGGCGCAGACCGGTGGCAAAAAGGGCGGCGGCGCCCAGTTGACTCCGGCGGGGCTTGCGGTGGTCAGCCGCTTTCGCGCCATCGAACGGGCAGCGGCTTCCGCGGCGGCGGCGCATCTGGAAGCTTTACAGGCGGAGATCGATGCCGGGTGAGGTCGGTGGAACCTGTATTGGCGGAGCCTACTCCTCCGGCTCGCCGGGCTTGCGCAGCAGATAAGTGTCCATGATCCAGCCTTTTTTCCGGCGCGCCTCGTCGCGGGTCCTGACGATCTCGTCGCCGACGTCGCCAAGGCGGCCGGAAATGAGGATCTCGTCGGGCGTGCCGAGATAAGCGCCCCAGTGGATAAGGAGGTCGTTGTCGTCCAGCGTGTTGAAGGCGCACTTGCCGTCCAGCATGACGACGGTGCTGCCGGCATTGTCGGGCAAGCCTTCCTCGGTGAGCCGGCGGCCGGTGGTGATCTGAACCGCATCGCCGATGCGGTTCAGCGCCATCTTATGGCTTGCGGCGAGCGCCTGGACGGCAGTGATGCCGGGGATCACTTCGAGCTCGAACGCGACATTGCCTCTCATGCGCACCCGCTCCAGGATGCGTAGCGCGCTGTCGTAGAGCGAGGGATCGCCCCAGATCAGGAACGCACCGCAGCCATCTTGCGAAAGCTCGTCGCGGATCAGGCTTTCATAGATCGCGGCGATCGCCTCGTGCCAGTCATCGACGGTCGAGCGATAGGAGGGCGCTGGCTCGGCCCGCACCGGCACGTCGAATTCGACCCGGCGCGAGTTTGGATTGGTGACGAATCGGTCGCAGATCTGGCGGCGCAGTTCTGCGAGATCGTTCTTCCTGGCGCCCTTGTCGGGGATGAACAGCACGTCGGCGCGGTTCAAGCCGTCGACCGCCTGCACGGTCATGTGGTCGGGATTGCCGGCGCCGATGCCGATGACGAGAAGCTTGCGCATGGGCGATCTCCTGCCCCATCGGAACGTCGCTGTCCAGACTGGCCCGGCGGGTGGGCATGGCATGTGCGCAAGCGCGGAAGGGCTTTGAAACCCAACATTGAAACGGCTAGAGCGACGTGCGTCCACTTGGACGCACAAAGTACGCTCTAGCACCTTGAATCGTCGCATCGTGCTTTCCGAAAATCGATTCCGATTTTCGGGCCGATGCGATAGAGGGACGTGCGTCCACCTGGACGCACAAAGTACGCTCTAGCACCTTGAATCGTCGCATCGTGCTTTCCGAAATCGATTCCGATTTTCGGGCCGATGCGATAGAGTCATCGGCATCTCGCCCAGGGAGCTTCCATGTTCCGTTATGTCCTGACCGCCGCGCTGGCGCTTTCGGCCACGCCCGTGTTCGCCAATGATTCGATCGCCGAATTGGGGACGGGCGGCCTGATCCTGTCGCGCAGCGACGCGGTCGCCATGGAAAGCGAGGACCTCTACATCTCGCCGGAAAAGGTGACGGTCGACTATGTCTTCCGCAACAACACCGACAAGGATGTCGATGCGATCGTCGCCTTTCCGATGCCTGACATCGAAGGCGATCCGAACGAGATGCCGGCAATTCCCGACGGCCAGAGCGATAATTTCCTCGGCTTCGAGGTGACCATAGACGGCGTGGCGGCAAAGCCGCAGCTCGAGCAGAAGGCATTTGCGCTCGGCATCGACATCAGTGCCGATCTCGAGTCGCAGAACGTGCCGTTCTACCCGTTCGGCGATGCGGCCAGGGCGGCATTGGCGAAGCTGCCGCAAGCGGTTGCCGACGACTGGGTCGACCGCGGCCTCATCATCGAGGACACCGCCGACGACGGGTCTGGCATGAAAACCGTCTATGTGCCGTTCTGGCAATTGCGCTCGACTTATTGGTGGCGCTCGACCTTTCCAGCCAACAAGGCAGTCCGCGTCGCCCATCGCTACAAGCCCAGCGTCGGCGGCACCTCCTCGGTCAGCTTCTTCTATGACGGCCAGTTCCAGGGCCAATACGCCGCCTACAAGACCCGTTACTGCATGGACGGCACGTTCGAGAATGCGATTCGCAAGGCGGCGAAGGGCACTCCCGACGGCACGCCGAGATATTTCGAAAACCGCATCGCCTATGTCCTGACCACTGGCGGCAACTGGGCGACTGGCTCGATCGGCAAGTTCAAGCTGACCGTCGACAAGGGCGATCCGAAGAACCTGGTCTCGTTCTGTGGCGAAAACGTCAGGAAAGTCGGGCCGACGCGTTTCGAGATGACGGCAGAGAATTTCTACCCTGAGCACGACATCGACATAATGCTGCTGGTACCTTCGGGCGGGAGCGGCGGCTGATGGACGTCGCGATCTATGTCGCCATCGCCGAAAACGGTGTGATCGGGCGCGATGGCGGTTTGCCGTGGCGGCTTTCCAGCGATCTCAAGCGGTTCAAGGCCGACACGATGGGCAAACCTGTCATCATGGGTCGCAAGACCTATGAAGGCATCGGCCGGCCTCTGCCGGGCAGGCTCAATATCGTGGTGACCCGCGACAAGGCCTGGCGCGCCGAGGGCGTCGAAGTCGTGCATTCGCTCGACGAGGCGATCCGCCTGGCGAAGGTGCGCGGGCGCTGCATGGCCGGCGCCGACGAAATCTGCGTCATCGGCGGCGGCGAGATCTATGCCCAGGCGCTGCCGCTGGCCGACCGCTTGCATGTCACCCATGTCCTTGCCGCAGTCGACGGCGACGCGCATTTCCCGCCGATCGACCCGGATTTGTGGCGCATCGGCCGCTCGCAGGACGTTCCGGCCGGTGAAAAGGATAGTCATGCGACACGCTATTCGGTTTACGAGCGACGCCGCGACGTGCATTGAGAGACGGTAAAGGGTCGCGACGGTCCAAAACGGACGGTGACGACGACCGATCGCGTTGAAAGCGCGCCGTCGCATCCCTATAGAAGAACAACACCGGATTTTGCGTCGTCAGGCCGGCGCATGAGGGAGCGAAAGGACATTTATGCCCTGGAATGACAAAAGCGGCGGAGGCGGCGGCCCATGGGGCGGCGGCAACAATCCAGGACCCTGGGGGCAGGGACCAAAGGGGCCTAGCGGTCCGCAGGGCTCGCCTCCCGATCTCGAAGACATCATCCGGCGCGGCCAGGACAGGTTGCGGCGTGCTTTGCCGGGTGGCACTGGCGCCAGCCCAGCCGTGTTCGGATTGATCGCGGCAGCGCTTATAGCGCTGTGGGCGTTCAAGGCGGTCTATACCGTGCAGCCCGACGAGGTTGCGGTCGAACTCAGATTCGGCGTGCCAAAGGCAGAGTTCTCCCAGCCCGGCCTGCATTTCCATTGGTGGCCCATCGAGACGGTCGAGACGGCCGTGATTGCCGAACAACTCGTCAACATCGGCGGCGGCACGGCCTCCGGCAACGGTTCAGGGCTGATGCTTTCGGGCGACCAGAACATCGTCAACGTCCAGTTCTCGGTGGCCTATCAGGTCTCCGATCCGAGGGCCTATCTGTTCGACGTGTCCGATCCCGACGGCATGCTGCGCCAGGTCGCCGAAAGCGCCATGCGCGAAGCGGTCGGTCGGCGGCCGGCGCAGGACATCTTCCGCGACGATCGCGAGGGCATTGCAGCGTCCGTGCGCGAAATCATCCAGACGACGCTGGACGGCTACAAGGCCGGCCTGAACGTCAACGCGATTTCGATCGAGGATGCCGCACCGCCGCGCGAAGTGGCCGACGCCTTTGACGAGGTGCAGCGCGCCGAACAGGACGAGGACAAGTTCGTCGAGCAGGCCAACCAGTATTCCAACCAGAAGCTCGGCCAGGCGCGCGGCGAGGCCGCACAGATCCGCGAGGAGGCGGCCGGCTACAAGAACCGGGTCGTGCAGGAGGCCGAAGGCGAGGCGCAGCGCTTCATCTCGGTCTATGACGAATACGCCAAGGCGCCGGATGTGACGCGCCAGCGGCTTTATCTGGAAACGATGGAGAGGGTTCTGAAGGATTCCAGCAAGGTCATTATCGAGCAAGGCAGCGGACCAGGGGTCGTTCCCTATCTGCCGCTGCCGGCATTGCAGCAGAAGGCGCCGGCGCCGGCGCCGGTGCTGGGAGGAAACCAGTGATGGCCAACCGTCTTCCCATCATCGCCGTCATCGCCGCGGTCGTCCTGTTCCTGCTCTATTCGTCGGTCTTCGTTGTCAATGCGCGCCAGCAGGCACTGGTGCTCAGGTTCGGCGAGATCGTCGACGTCAAGAGCCAGCCGGGCATCTATTTCAAGGCGCCGTTCGCCTTCTTCGATGCCGACAGCGTGCAGTTGATCGAAAACAGGGTGCTGCGCTTCGACCTCGACAACATCCGCGTCCAGGTTTCGGGCGGCAAGTTTTATGAGGTCGACGCCTTCATCGCCTATCGGATCTCGGATCCGCGCGTGTTTCGCTCCGCGGTGTCCGGCCAGATCGAGCTGGCCGAGGCACGCTTGAGGACGCGTCTCGACGCCGCCTTGCGCCGTGTCTACGGTCTGCGCGACTTCGAGGCGGCGCTCTCGGAAGAGCGAGCCGTGATGATGCGCGAAGTGCGCGATCAGCTGAGGCCCGACGCCACGTCGCTCGGCCTGCAGATCGAGGATGTCCGCATTCGCCGGACCGATTTGACGGCGGAAGTCTCGCAACAGACATATGACCGCATGAAGGCTGAGCGTCTGGCCGAAGCCGAGCGGCTGCGGGCGCGCGGCAACGAGGCGGCGCAGCGCATCAGGGCGCGCGCCGACCGCGAAGTGGTGGAGATCGTCGCCGAGGCACGGAGAGAGTCTGAAATCCTGCGCGGTGAAGGTGAAGCTCAACGCAGCGCCACCTTCGCGAACGCCTACCAGCGCGATCCAGCCTTCTTCGACTTTTACCGGTCGATGAATGCCTACGGCACGGCGCTGAACAGTACCGGGACGACGATGGTGCTGTCGCCGAATTCGGACTTCTTCCGTTTCTTCCGCAATCCCGCCGGCGCGGACACGCCGGCAGCGCCGGCTGCACCGGCAGCGCCTGGGCCAGCAGCTGTGCCCCGTGCACCCGCTGCACCGACAGCGCAGCCAGGCACCGGTCAGTAACGGCCGGTGCAGGACTTTCTGGCGGCAATAGGCCTGGTTCTCGCGCATGACCCCGAAAATCGGAATCGATTTTCGGAAAGGATCATGCGCCAAATCAAAGTGCTACAGCGTCCTTTGCGCGTCCAAAGGACGCGCGGCGCTGTAGTGTCGAGGGCCTGGTCTATGGCGGCTTTCCCGGTCTCGCCAAGAAACTTGCCGGCGAGGTTCTGTCGATGCCGGAAAATACGCTGCGGGTCGCCGGGCTGATTGCAATCGCCGTTGGTGTCGGGCTCGTCTGGCTGGTGCGTGGTGGATGACGATGATTTCGGGATAACGGAGGATTTATCCTCCGCCGATAGCCATAGCCGCAAACGTGCCGTATTTCTTGCCAACATGGCTCGACGCAGCGTTTTCGGCGAGCGCTTTTCTTCTCAGAGACACCGGGAGACTTCTCGATGACATCCAACAGCTTTTTGCGCGCGGCGAGGCGGACATTCACCGCGGGTGCTGCAGCACTTCTTATCGGCGTCGCTACCGTCCCGTCGCTGGTGGCGCCCGCGGCCGCCGACGACGGCCCGGCTTCGGTCGCCGATCTGGCGCAGGGCCTGCTCGGCGCCGTGGTCAATATATCGACCTCGCAGAGGGTCAAGGGCACGGAAGGCCCCGGCGCGGTGCCGATGCCGCAGCTTCCAGAGGGCTCGCCCTTCCAGGACTTCTTCGACGATTTCTTCAAGAACCGTCCCGGCGAACAGGGCAACCCCTCGCAAAAGGTGCAGTCGCTGGGCTCAGGCTTCGTGGTCGACGCCGAGCAGGGCATCGTGGTGACGAATAACCACGTAATCGCCGATGCCGACGACATCGAGGTGAATTTCTCCGACGGCGTGACGCTGAAGGCGACGCTGGTCGGCACCGACACCAAGACCGACGTGGCGGTGCTGAAGGTCGATCCGAAAGGGCACAAGCTGACGGCGGTGAAATTCGGCGATTCCAGCAAGATGCGCGTCGGTGACTGGGTGATGGCGATCGGCAATCCGTTCGGCCTCGGCGGCACCGTGACGGTCGGCATCGTCTCGGCCCGCAACCGCGACATCAATTCCGGCCCCTATGACGATTTCATCCAGACCGATGCCGCGATCAACCGCGGCAATTCCGGCGGGCCGCTGTTCAACAGCGCCGGCGAGGTGATCGGCATCAACACGGCGATCATATCGCCGTCCGGCGGCTCGATCGGCATCGGCTTTTCCATCCCCTCGCAGCTGGCGTTGGGAGTCGTCGACCAGCTCCGTCAGTTCGGCGAGACGCGGCGCGGCTGGCTCGGTGTGCGCATCCAGCCGGTGACGGACGACATTGCCGAGAGCCTCGGCATGGCGACCGCCAAGGGCGCGCTGGTCGCCGGCGTCATCAAGGGCGGGCCTGTCGACAACGGCACCATCCTGGCGGGCGACGTCATCATCAAGTTCGACGGCAGGGACGTCAATGAAATGCGCGACCTGCCACGCGTCGTCGCGGAGAGCACGGTCGGCAAGGCTGTCGACGTGGTCATCGTGCGCAAGGGCGTCGAGCAGACCGTGAAGGTGACGCTTGGCCGGCTCGAAGATGGCGAAAAGCTTGCCAGCGGCGAGAACGGCAATACCGACAAGGACACTGGCGACGAGGCGCCTGCCGTTTCGACGGCGTCCGTGCTCGGCATGACCGTTGGCGACCTCAACGACGAGACGCGGACGAAATTCGGCATTGCCGCCGAAGTCTCCGGCGTGGTCATCACTGAAGTCGCCAAGGATTCGGCCGCTGCCGAACGCGGCATTCAGGCCGGCGAGGTGATCACCGAGATCGCGCAGGAATCGGTCGCCACGCCCAAGGATGTCATGGACCGGATTGCTGCGTTGAAGGAGCAGGGACGCAAGAATGCGCTGCTGATGCTGGCGTCGAAGAGCGGCGAATTGCGGTTTGTGACGATCCGGATGGACTGAGTCCCGGAGGCACGTGCTGATGGTGTGTCGCTGAACCAGTGGATCGCGTCGGCGGTGTCGCAAAAGGTTGGAGCCATGAAGACAGCGGCCGATTTCCTGCGCCGACGGGCTGGTAATGCATCGGGCGACGATTTCGCGAAAGTGCTCGATCGGGTCGGCGTCAAACCGCCGCAGCCCGGCGACGAGCTTCCGTTTGAAAAGCGCTGATCAGGGCCGGCGCTGATCAGCGCCGATTTTTCTGCCAATCCGTGGCTGTCAGCCTGTAGAACACATGCCGCTTGAGCCTGGCGTGGCTGTCCGGAATGCCGGGGTGGTCGAAATCCCTGGCCGGGTCGGCGGTCATGCCCAGGCGTTCCATGACGGCGGTGGACCGGCTGTTATCCCTGACGGCGAAAGAAACGATTTCCTCGAGGCCAAGCGTTTCGAAGCCATAGGCGAGCCAGGCTTCGGCTGCCTCGGTGACATAGCCATGGCCCCAGAATTCGGGCGCCAGCCGCCAGCCGATCTCGACGGTGCCGGCCGGCAGGAACGGCAAATGATCGGTGTCGAGGAGGCCGACGAAGCCGATGCATTGGCGCGTTTCAACTATCTCGGCGGCAGCGAAACCGTAGCCATCCTCGGCAATCCAGGCGCGGAACTCGTCCATCTTGGCGTCGGCCTGCGCGCGGTCGCGGCGAAACGGAAAGAACTCCATGACGCGCTCGTCGGAGTTGATGCGGTAGAAGAGGTCGCGGTCGCGATCCTCCCAGTTGCGCAGGATCAGGCGCTCGGTGCGGATTGGCGTCACTCCACAAACGCCTCCCGCCGGTAGCCCTGCAGATAGAGAAGCGCGGTCAGGTCGCCATGGTCGATGCGGAATTTTGCCTCCGCCGCCACGACCTGCTTGGCATGAAGCGCCACACCGGTGCCGGCAAGGCGGATCATGTCGAGGTCGTTGGCGCCATCGCCGACAGCAATGGCGTCGGCGGTCGTCAGCCCGAGGCGCGCCGAAATCTCGAGCAGCGCATCGGCCTTGGCGGCGCGCCCCAGGATCGGCTCGGCGACCAGCCCGGTGAAGCGGCCATCCTGCTCGATCAGGCGGTTGGCGCGATTCTCCTGAAAGCCGAGCATGCCGCCGATGCGTGAGGTGAAGACGTTGAAGCCACCCGACACGAGTGCAGTCCAAGCGCCGTTGGCCCGCATGGTCTGGACAAGCGCGCGGCCACCGGAAGCCAGCGTCAGGCGATTGGCGATGATGCGGTCGACCACGGCAGTGTCGAGGCCTTTCAGCAGCGCCACCCGCTCGCGCAAGGCCGGCTCGAAAGCGATCTCGCCATTCATCGATCGCGCCGTGATGGCGGCGACGTAATCCTTGACGCCGATCTCGTCGGCGAGTTCGTCGATGCACTCCTGGTCGATGACAGTCGAATCCATATCGGCGATAAGGATTTTCTTTCGCCTGCCCTCGGGCCGCTGAACGATCACGTCAACCGGTTCGGGTGCAAGCACGGCGCGCAGGCTGGCGGTCGTTTCAGCGGCTTCGGCCGTCTCGGGCAGGGCGATTTCACAGGCGATGCCTTCGGCCAGCCAGCGAACAGTGCTTGCGCCGACCGACCGCGACGCCATATTCGCAAGCGCCGGCGACAATGCGCGACCGGCGGGATGGGATACAAGCGTGGCGATCAGCGGCATAAAAAATTCCGGCGGGCAGGCGGGCGAGGGCCGCGTTAAGAACGCGATCCTGATAGCCGGGCCGACCGCCAGCGGCAAGTCCGCCCTTGCGCTCGCCCTCGCCGAGCGCAACGGCGGCGTCATCGTCAACACCGATTCGATGCAGGTCTATTCGGTGCTCGACGTGCTGACGGCGCGGCCGACTGCTGCCGAACTCGCTCGCGTCCCGCATTTCCTCTACGGACATGTCCATCCCTCCACCGTCTATTCCACTGGCGCCTGGCTGCGCGACGTGATGAATCTCATCGACGACGGCGCGTTCGTCGAACGTCCGGTCGGCACGTTCTTCGAACGGCCGGTGATTTTCGTCGGCGGCACCGGGCTTTATTTCCGGGCGCTTGCGGAGGGCATTTCGGAAATGCCCGACATTCCGCAGTCGATCCGTGATCGCTGGCGCTACGAACTCCAGGAGCAGGGCGCAGCCAAGCTGCACCGTATCCTGCTGCGCAGGGATTCTGCAGCCGGCATGATGCTGAAGCCGACCGACGGCCAGCGCATCGTGCGGGCGCTGGAGGTGCTCGACGCATCGGGCCGTTCCATCCTGGAATGGCAGGCGGCGCGCGGCCGTCCACTGATCGACAGAGCCAGCACGCGCTTCCTTGTGATCGAGCCGGACCGAGCGGAGCTGGTGGAGCGGATCGAGGCGCGGTTCGACCGCATGCTGGAGAAGGGCGCCCTCGACGAGGTCACGCAGATCACCGATCTTGGCCTCGATCCCGACTTGCCTGCGATGAAAGCCATCGGCGTTCGCGAACTCCAGGCCGCAATGGCCGGCGAGCTGAGTTTTCCCGAAGCGATCGAGCGCGCGAAGATCGCGACGCGACAGTATGCCAAGCGCCAGGCGACCTGGTTCAGGCATCAGTTGGGTCCGGAATGGCTGAGATTGCGCCCTGGTGATCGTGTGGAATCCACGATCTTGGATACCTTTTCGAGTGCAACCTGAAAAGTTGACTTTAAGGGAAGACCTCCCGTTGAAGTTGTCCTAATTAACCCTCCGTAAGGCCGTCGATGCCATAACGTCTTTAGGGTTTTGCAACGGGGAGCAGATGCGTTTTCACAAGGCGGAATCAGCCTTTTTCGTCTTCATCTTCGTAATCCTGGCCGCCGGCCTGGTGACGCTTCACGCCTATGGGCTTCTGCAGGCGCTCGCGGCGGAGATCACTACGCCTGCCGCGATTGAGAAGACCACTTATCTCAACAAGCTGTTGTTTGGGACCGGCGTCCTTTTGGCGACTGCCCTGTTCTTCGGGATTTTCTTCATCTACCCGCTGATCCGCAAGCAGGCGACGGAAGAAGGCAAGCTGCGCGCCATGACGGTTTCGCTCAGCGCCCGTTCGGAAACGCTGGAGCATGCGGCGCTGACCGACGGCCTGACCGGCATGCAGAACCGGCGTTATTTCGACGATGCACTGAAGGAATATCTCGAGGAATTCCGTCGCATCGACAAGCCGGTCGGGCTGATGATCCTTGATCTCGACCATTTCAAGCAGGTCAACGACACCCACGGCCATGATGTCGGTGACCAGGTGTTGCGGGCGGTCGCCAGTTGTCTCAAGGACATGACACGCTATCACGACGTGGTGGCGCGCCTGGGTGGTGAGGAGTTCGCGGTGGTCACGCCCAACATGGATGCCGAACTGCTGTCCAGGTTCGCCGAGCGCATCCGCAAGGCGATCGCCAACATGTCGATACTATCGGGCAATGTCCGGCTGAAGATCACCACCAGCGTCGGCCTTGCCATCTGGGACCGCAAGGAAACCGCCGAAGAGTTCTATCGCCGCGCCGACCGCCAGCTCTACGAAGCCAAGAGGCAAGGCCGCAACCGCGTCTGCGCCTGAAATCCCGGAGAAGAATTCATGAGGCCGGCCGACTGACGCAGCTTTCTCGACTTCCGGTGCTCATGAACTCAAATGTCCACTCCGCGCCGGGTTCTCGAAAGCCACCTCATTCGATCCGGCCTGATGAATTCCCTTCCGGGATTTGGCCCTGGTTTCCCAGGGTGACATAGTTTTAACTTTGGAAGCGCCTTAGCCTCACAGGCTAAAGCCGTCCGGCTCAATCGTTCTGCGAGCGCAGGCCGAAGGTTGCGGGTTTCAGGCCATAACGCATGTCGAAATCGTCGTCCGGCTGGGCGCGTGCGACAGTCGGGGCGGGCGGCTTGCGATAGTCGGGATCGCCGGCCTGCCGGCTCGAATCCACGACTTCGGCGAAGACCATCGCCTGCTGCGGTTTTGGAACGTTGCGAAGCCTTTCGACGATCGCCACCAGATCGACATCATGGCCAAGCTCGGACGGCAAGGCTTCCTCGCGCTTGGCTGTGCCCGGGATCAGGCCATCGGACAGTTTTTCGAATTTCATTCGCATGGTCGTCGCCACGCCTTCACCAAAGGCGATGGCTTCGCGCTGGCCCATCGAAGACAGGAACGCCAGTGTCGAGGCCGAGGAATCGGCGATCGCCGAGCGGATGATCGCCTGGTCCTGCTCGTTGGCGAGCCGCATCGCAAAAAAGGTCGAGCACTGCGACAGGATGGTGGGGTCGAGTTCGCCCGGGCGCTGTGTGACGATGCCGAGATAACAACCATATTTGCGGCCTTCCTTGGCGATGCGCGACAGCGCGTGCCGGGTCGGCGCGAAACCAAGGCGCGGATCGGCCGGCATGTAGCGGTGCGCTTCCTCGCACAGCAAAAGCAGCCGCAGCCGGCCTTCGCTCCACAGCGCCAGGTCGAAGGCCAGACGCGCCAGCACCGAGCAGACGGAATTGACCACTTCCGAAGGCATGCCTGCCATCTCGAAGCAGGTCACCGGGCGGCCGTGATGCGGCACGCGGAAGATGTTGCCGATCGTCTCGTGGATGGTGTCCTCGATCAGCCGCGAGTTGAACATGAAGCGGTAGCGCGGATCGGAGGCTGCCGATTCGATGCGCGTCTTCAGCGATTTGAGGGTGGGGCGGTCGTTCTTGCTTTCCAGCAGTCCCATGCGCTCGTCGATCTGCTTGATGAGATCGACAATGCGATAGGGCACCGGCGTGTCCGCGGTCAGCGCATCGCTGCCGCGCCTGAGATACGTGCCCGAATTCGGGTTGCGATAAAGGTTTTTGGCCGCGGGAATAAGATCGCGCAAGGCGTCCACCTCTTCCGGCACGATCTCTCGACCGCGAAACAGCACTTCGGCAAACTCCTCGAGCCTGAACATCCAGAAGGGCAGGTCCAGCGTCGCCGAATCGACCCTGACGCAGTGCTCTGGCAAGGACGCGGCGAACTCGTTGTGCGGATCGAGGATGAGAACGCGCAGGTCGGGTCGAGCGGCGATCGACTTGCGCAAAAGCAGCGAGACGGCGGTGGATTTGCCGACGCCGGTGGTGCCGACAATGGCGAAATGGCGCGCCAGCGTGTCGTCGATAGCGATGTTGGCGTCGATCTCCTCATCCTGTGACAGCGTGCCGATGGTGATCGAGTGACGCCCGGCCAGGTCATAGACCGCCTGCAGGTCGCGGCTGCGGATGCGGTGGGCAATGGCGCCGATATGTGGATAGGTGGTGATACCGCGGTCGAAAACCGGTTTGGCGCCGGGCTCGGCGCCGTCGCGCACCTCGCCGATCAGCTCGATACTGACCTCGATCGGGTTCTGGCCCTCATCGTGCCAGGCGCGATCCGACTTGCCGACCGCGTAGACCAGCCCGACGGTTCGCGTGTTGCCAAGGTTGATGGAGACCATCTTGCCGACGCTCCAATGGCCGGTGACCGTGCCTAGGATATCGGCGGCATGGGCGCTGATGGTGGCGCGCGCGCCGTCGCACTGGACGACATTGCCCAGAACGCGCTTGTCGCTCTGCTCCGCCTTGCGGCGCTCCTGCAATGTCGGCTCTCCAACGGAGGCGTCGCGGTCGACGAACATGGACAGGCTGTTCCCCATTTCCCTTTTCCATTTTCCCCAAGGCGATCGACCTTACGCCGACGCGGTTAAGGGGGGGTGAGGTCGGATGGTGTAGGGACGATTAAGCCGGTCGCGAAAATTGAACCGACCGGCGGCGAGTCCCGGCGACAGCCTCGAACCTCTATCCTGTGTGATGGACCTGCTGCAGCCCGTAGACCGGCGTCGCGATGCCCTCGTGCCGCGCTTTCAACTGCAGCGACAGGAACTGCGAATAGTGGCGTGACTGGTGCAGATTGCCGCCGTGGAACCAGAGCGCTTCCTGTTGCGTCGGCTTCCACATGTTGCGCTGCTCGCCCTCCCAGGGACCGGGATCCTTGGTGGTGTTCGAGCCGAGCCCCCAGCATTTCCCGACTTTGTCGGCGACCTCTTTCGAGATCAGCTCTGCCGCCCAGCCGTTCATCGAACCGTAGCCGGTGGCATAGACGACGACATCGGCCGGCAGCTCGGTGCCGTCGCTGAGCAGGACCGAATGTTCCTTGATCTCGGTCACGTCGACGCCGCTCTTCAGCTTGATGGCGCCGTCGATGATCAGCTGGGAGGCGCCGATATCGATATAGTAGCCGGAACCGCGCCTGAGATATTTCATGAACAGGCCCGAACCGTCGTCGCCCCAGTCGAGCATGAAGCCAGCTCTTTCCAGGCCCTCGTAGAAGGCGGCATCACGCTCCTTCATCTTCTCGTAGAGCGGGATCTGGAATTCGTGCAGGATCTTGTAGGGCAGCGAGGCGAAGAGGAGATCGGCCTTGGCCGTGGTCATGCCGTTTTGCACGGCCTGCTCCGAATAGAGGGCTCCGAGCCCGATATCCATCAGCGTGTCGGATCTGACGATGTGCGTGGTCGATCGCTGCACCATGGTGACGTCGACGCCGGCTTCCCAGAGTGCGGCGCAGATATCATGCGCGGAATTGTTCGACCCGATGACGACGACTTTCTTGCCAGCGTAGCTGTCTGGACCGGGATGTTTCGAGGAATGGTGCTGATCGCCCTTGAAATTCTCCATGCCTTTGAACTGCGGGATGTTGGGCCGGCCCGACATGCCGGTGGCCAGCACCAGCTGCTTCGGCTTCAGCGTGATGTCCTTGCCGTCGCGACGGACGACGACCGTCCATTCCTTCTTCTGATCGTCATAGGTGGCGCTCTTGGCCTGCGTGGAGGACCAATAGTTCAGCTCCATGACCTTGGTGTACATTTCCAGCCAGTCGCCGATCTTGTCCTTGGGCGAGAAGACCGGCCAGTTCCGAGGAAAGTCGATATAGGGCAGATGGTCATACCAGACCGGATCGTGCAGGCAGAGCGACTTGTAACGCTTGCGCCATGAATCGCCGGCACGCTCGTTCTTCTCGACGATAATGGTCGGCACGCCGAGCTGCCTCAGCCGGGCACCGAGCGCGATGCCGCCCTGGCCGCCGCCGATGATCAGCGTGTTGGGCTGATTGACAAAGCCGAGTTCGGCGGCTTCCTTCTCGCGCTCCTCCTTCCAGGTTGGCCGGTTTTTGCCGTGACCGTGCTTGGCACCCATCGGCCGGGCGAAGCCGGCGGGTTCCTCATGGTCCTTCAGCTCGACCATGGTGGTGAGCAGCGTCCAGATCTTGCCGTTCCTCAGCCTGATATGGCCGAAGCCGCGCGCAACCTCCGTTTCGAAACTGATCCAGCCTTCGAGCAGCCCATCGCTCTCCGTGGCGTCTTCGCTTTTCGCAAGCGCCCAGTTCGATGGCTTTATCGTCGCCAACTGGCTCATCAGCATATCGCGGACCTGGTCGCGACCTTCCATGGTCTTGATGTTCCAGGTGAAGGTCACCAGGTCGCGCCAGTAGCAGTCTTCCTGAAAGCACCCGACCGATCGGTCGATGTCGCCGGCGGCGAGCGCTGCGCTGAATTGGTCGAGCACGTCGGATAGTTTCTTGGCTGGGGCCTTGTCGAGCATCAAACTTCCTCCCGTGAAGTGCTGGTCGTCATCGCGGCTTGCCGGCCGTCCCAGGCCGGTCGACCGGAGTATCGCGGCAAACGGCGTGCCGCGTCACGTCGTCAAATAGTTTGGCGCGGTTTCAATGGCTTATCTGGATCATCGCGGACACTGATCCTGCCGGCGATCATGCGGAACGGTGGTTCGAGGCGATGGGTGCAACCGGGCTGCCTGGCCCGAACCGTCTGGCGTCTTTCATATTCGCCGTTGACAGCGGCGCAAAACCAATTCTATTGTCCGCCACCATGAAAACGGCACTCATTCTCGTAGTAGGAAAGCGTGTGGGCAAGGCGGTGTAACCGCCGGGCGAAAACCCCCCATGCGCAGATACAGGCTCCCTCGGGGGCCTTTTTTATTGCCCGAAACACGACTAAACGACCAGCAATCGCCCGATGGCGGACAATACGGGACCAGACCGATGAGCAGTGGACAGAACGAACGGCGCGAAATGACCGGAGCCGAAATGGTGGTGCAGGCGCTGAAGGACAACGGCGTCAAGCATGTCTTCGGCTATCCGGGCGGCGCAGTTCTCCCGATCTATGATGAAATCTTCCAACAGGACGAGGTCGAGCACATCCTCGTCCGTCACGAGCAGGGTGCCGGTCATGCGGCGGAGGGCTATGCGCGGTCGACCGGCAAGGCCGGCGTCATGCTGGTGACATCGGGGCCGGGCGCCACCAACGCGGTCACGCCGCTGCAGGATGCGCTGATGGATTCGATCCCGCTGGTCTGCCTGACCGGTCAGGTGCCGACCTCGCTGATCGGCTCGGATGCGTTCCAGGAGTGCGACACGATTGGCATCACGCGGCCCTGCACCAAGCACAATTGGCTGGTGAAGGACGTCAACGATCTCGCGGCGATCATCCATGAGGCCTTTCACGTCGCGACGACAGGACGCCCCGGTCCGGTCGTCGTCGATATCCCGAAGGACGTGCAGTTCGCCAAGGGCATCTATGTGCCGCCGCAGACGGCGCCGCGCACCAGCTATCAGCCCAAGGTCCAGGGCGACCTGGACAAGATCAAGGCGGCGGTCGAGCTGATGGCCAACGCGAAAAGGCCGATCCTCTATACCGGCGGCGGTGTCATCAATTCCGGCCCGGAAGCCAGCCATTTGCTGCGCGAACTGGTCGACCTGACCGGCTTCCCGATCACCTCGACGCTGATGGGCCTTGGCGCCTATCCGGCTTCGGGCAAGAACTGGATGGGCATGCTCGGCATGCACGGCACCTATGAAGCAAACATGGCGATGCATGATTGCGACGTCATGGTCTGCATCGGCGCGCGCTTCGACGACCGCATCACCGGCCGGCTCACCGCGTTCTCGCCGAATTCGAAAAAAATCCATATCGACATCGATCCGTCGTCGATCAACAAGAACGTCCACACCGATGTGCCCATTATCGGCGATGTCGGCCGGGTTCTGGAGGATCTGGTGCGGCTGTGGCGGGCCACCGCCAGGGCCGACAAGAAGGCGCTGCACCCGTGGTGGGAGCAGATCGCGAAATGGCGGGCGCGGGATTCGCTTGCCTACAAGATGAACCACGACGTCATCATGCCGCAATATGCCGTCCAACGGCTCTATGCGCTGACCAAGGACATGGACACCTACATCACCACCGAGGTCGGCCAGCACCAGATGTGGGCGGCGCAGCACTATCATTTCGAGAAGCCGAACCGCTGGATGACCTCCGGCGGGCTCGGCACGATGGGCTACGGCCTGCCCGCGGCGCTCGGCGTGCAGATTGCGCACCCGGATGCGCTGGTCATCGACATTGCCGGCGACGCCTCGGTGCAGATGACGATGCAGGAGATGAGCGCCGCGGTGCAGCACGAGGCGCCGATCAAGATCTTCATCCTCAACAATCAGTATATGGGCATGGTGCGGCAGTGGCAGCAGCTTCTGCACGGCAACCGGCTGTCGCATTCCTACACCGAAGCGATGCCGGATTTCGTCAAGCTCGCCGAAGCCTATGGCGGCCATGGCATCCGCTGCGAGAAGCCGGACGAACTGGACGACGCCATCAAGGAGATGATCTCGGTGAAGAAGCCGGTGATCTTCGACTGCCGGGTCGCCACGCTTGCCAACTGCTTCCCGATGATCCCGTCGGGCAAGGCGCATAACGAGATGCTGCTGCCGGACGAGGCGACCGACGAGGCGGTGGCCAACGCCATCGACGCCAAGGGCAGGGAACTGGTGTAACCCCTAACGCCCGAGCCGAGGCAGGGCTGTCGGAAGAAGCCGTGCGGAAACAGAAAAACAGCTCAAAGTTTGAAAACGAGATTTATGTCATGAACGCACAGCACCTTCAACCCACCGGTTCCGCCTACTTCATCGCCAAGGAGACGGAAAGACCGGAGATCCACACGCTTTCCGTGCTGGTCGACAATGAGCCGGGCGTGCTTGCCCGGGTCATCGGCCTGTTTTCCGGACGCGGCTACAATATCGAGAGCCTGACCGTTTCCGAAACCGAGCACGAGAAGCATCTGTCACGCATCACCATCGTGACGCGCGGCACGCCGCATGTGCTGGAGCAGATCAAGCACCAACTCGAGCGCATCGTGCCGGTGCACCGTGTCGTCGACCTCACGGTGCGCTCGCACGAGCTCGGCCAGGAACGGCCGCTGGAGCGGGAACTCGCGCTGGTGAAAGTGGCCGGCACCGGCGAGGGCCGCGTCGAGGCGCTGAGGCTGGCCGATGCCTTCCGCGCCAGCGTCATCGACGCCAACACCGAGCATTTCATTTTCGAGATCACCGGCAAGGGCTCCAAGATCGACCAGTTCATCGCCATCATGAAGCCGCTCGGCCTGGTCGAGATCTGCCGCACCGGCGTGGCGGCGATGAATCGCGGCCCGCAAGGGATGTGATCATCCGGCGCTTTGGGTCCAGTGCTCTGGCACCGCCTGTATTTGTTCTGTCGGCTTGATCCTGACCTTCTGGCCCGGTTGCCGCCGTAAGCTGGCCTTTGTGCGTCTGAGGTAAAAGGACAATATTGCTGACCTGCTTGGGAGAAGCCAATGACCCTCGATGCGTTCCTTGCCCTGCTGGTCTATGCCTTCGTGACTTCGATCACACCGGGTCCGAACAACTTCATGCTTCTGGCTTCCGGCGTGAATTTCGGTTTTGCCAAAACCATTCCGCACATGCTGGGCATCAGCATCGGCTTCCTCGTGCTGTTGCTTGCCGTCGGCTTTGGTCTTGGCGCGGTGCTGACTGCGTTTCCGGTTCTCCACACCGCATTGAAGATCGCTGGCGGCGTTTATCTGCTCTATCTCGCCTGGAAGATCGCCATGTCGCGTTCGCTCAGCAGCAAGGGCGAGACCAAGGCGCGACCGATGCGCTTCATCGATGCGGCAGCGTTCCAGTGGGTCAATCCCAAGGCGTGGGTGATGGCGATCACCGCCATGGCCGTCTATGCCGTTCCGGAGCATCCGTTTCTGTCGGTGGCGCTGGTTTCGATAGCCTTCACCGTCGTCAACCTGCCGAGCGTTTCGGTGTGGGCAGGTTTCGGCACGGCGCTGCGCGGTTTTCTGTCGGACCCGGTGCGGCTGAAATGGTTCAACATCGCAATGGGCGTGCTGCTGGCAGCGACGTTGTGGCCGATGCTGCGGTAGCTGCCGTTTTACTGTGCAATGCACATTAAATCTTCGAAATCCCGGGTTTTGGCCCTTTTTTGCCCTCGGCACCCTCTATCTATTTGGTCAAACCGCGGCACGAGGCTGCCAGTTATACCCAGACATGACCACCGAACCACGGCGTGTCGGAGGGAAGGTCTTTGACGATGCGTGGAAAGATCGTGCTTGCGATGCTTGCGGTCGCCTGCCTTGTCACGGCTGGGCAGCTCTATCTTTCGCCCGCGGCAACGGACAAGGCCCGGCAGATGCTGTCAGCGGGTCAGGCGCCTGACAAACCGGCGGCCGCCGCGAATGCCGCACGTGCGACCGCGGTGGTTGCCGCCACCGCTTCGACGGCCGATTTCCCGATCCGGCGCTACGCTATCGGCTTTGTATCCTCGCCCGCCGTGGTCAGCGTGAATGCGCGGATCTCGAGCCAGATCACATCGATCGCCGTCAAGGACGGGCAGATGGTGAAGGCCGGCGACCTTCTGTTCTCGCTGGACGACCGCGCGCTGAAGGCGCAACTGGCCCGTGACCAGGCGACGCTCGCCAAGGACCAGGCGCTGCTTGCCAGTGCGACGGCCGATCTTGAGCGTGCCAAGGCTCTTGTCGCCAGGCAGGCCGGCACGCAGCAGACCTATGACCAGGCGATCGCCGCGCAGAAGTCCGCTGCGGCCACGGTCGATGCCGACAGAGCAACGATCGAAGCGGACGAGGTCCAACTCGACTTTGCCACGATCACGGCGCCGATTTCCGGCAGGCTGGGTGCGGTCAGCGTCGCGATCGGCGATCTCGTCACCACCAACAGCGGCAGCAGCACGTCGACCCCGCTGGTGACCATCACCCAGATGGACCCGCTGCGGGTGAACTTCAATCTTCCGGAAAGCGATCTTGCCCTTTTGCACAAGGCGCTGGCGGCGCCAGGGCAAGGCGCAGTCACGCTGACCAGGGACGGCGACCCGACACCGTTCGGCAAGGGGACCCTCGATTTCGTCGATTCCAGCATCGACACCGCCTCCGGCACGATTGCAGCGCGGGCCAGCGTGCCCAACCCCGATCTTTCGCTGTGGCCGGGCCAGTATGTCAATGTCGTGCTCGATGCCGGCATCATGCCGCAAATGACCTCGGTTCCCACGGTTGCGGTCCAGCCAAGCCAGAAGGGGCCGTTCGATGCTGCCGTCCTTCCAGGATCAGATGCCGGCGGCGGCCAGCATCCGGTTGCTCAACGTCGATCCGCGAGGCGGTCGACGACGTGCAGTTCACGCTGCTGCTCACCATCGCGCTGGTGGTGATGATGATCTTCCTGTTCCTGCGCCGGGTAACGGCGACGATCATCCCGGCGGTGGCGGTGCCGATCTCGCTGATCGCCACGCTCGGCGCCATGTTCCTGTTCGGCTTTTCCATCGACAACATCTCGCTGATGGGGCTGACGCTGGCGGTCGGCCTTGTCGTCGACGACGCGATCGTCATGCTGGAGAACATTTTTCGCCACATGGAGGAGGAGGGACTCTCGGCCTTCGACGCGGCACTCAAGGGTGCGCGCGAAATCGGCTTCACCATTATTTCGATCTCGATCTCGCTGGTCGCTGTGTTCATCCCCGTGCTTTTGATGGGCGGCGTGATCGGGCGCATCTTCAACGAATTCGCGGTGGTGGTGACGGTCGCCATCCTGGCCTCGATGTTCGTGTCGCTGACGCTGACGCCGATGCTGTGCTCGCGGCTCTTGTCGGTTTCGAGGGCTGAGCGCGAAGCAGCGCAGGGCGAAGGTCACAGGCACAATTTCTTCATGCGGGGTTATGACTGGCTGCTGACAGTTTGCCTGCGGCACAGGTTCCTGGTGCTTCTCGTCTTCATTGGGACGGCCGCACTGTCGGCCTGGCTGATCCAGACCTCGCCGAAGGGCTTCTTTCCGCAGGAGGATATCGGCCAGATTTCGGTGACGACCACCGCGCGCCAGGACATCTCGTTCGACGCCATGGTGAAGCTGCAGGGGCAAGTGGCTGATGTCTTTACCCATTCACCCTATGTCTCGCATGTCGGGTCGTCGGTGGGCAGCGGCGACAACGCACTCAACCAGGGCCGGCTCTATGTGCAATTGAAGGACAAGGACCAGCGCCCCGATATCGACAAGGTGCTCTCGGATCTGCGGCGGCAGCTGGCCAATGTCCCCGGCATCGAGACCTTCATGCAGCCGGTGCAGAACCTGCGGCTCGGCGCGCGCGCTTCGGCCAGCGCCTATCAACTCGTCGTGCAGGGCCTCGACATCGGCGCGGCGGACAACTGGGCGCAGAAGCTCACCGACGCGATGGCCGCCGACCGTAGCGCCTTCACCGACGTTACCAATGACTTGCAGAACAACGCCCTGCAGGCGTCGCTGGTGGTCGACCGCGACAAGGCGGCGACGCTCGGCGTCGACACCGATACGTTGCGCTCCAGCCTCTATGGCGGTTTCGGCACCGAGCAGGTCTCGACCATCTTCGGTTCGGCCGACAGCTACGAGGTGATCATGGAGCTCGACCCGAGGATCGAGTGGTCGCCAGAAAGGATGCTGGCGATCAAGGTAAGGACGGCCAGCGGCAGCCTAGTGCCGCTCGGCGCCTTTGCCCGCGTCGATCGGACCGCCGGCGCCTTGACCGTCAATCAGCTCGGCCAGCTTCCGGCGGTGACCATTTCCTACAACCTGCCGCAGGGCGTCGCGCTCGGCGACAGCGTGAGCCGCATCGATGCGCTGAAGGAGAAGATCGGCATGCCAGCGACGATCTCGGCCACTTTTTCGGGCACGGCGAAAACTTTTCAGGATTCGCTTGCGAACCAGGGCCTGCTGATCGCCGGCGCGATCCTGACCATCTATATCGTCCTCGGCATCCTCTACGAGAGTTTTATCCATCCGCTCACCATCCTGACTGGACTGCCGTCGGCGGTGCTCGGCGCGCTTGTTGCACTGCGGCTTGCGGGGATGGACCTGTCGGTGATCGCGGTCATCGGTATCCTGATGCTGATCGGCATCGTCAAGAAGAACGGCATCATGATGATCGACGTCGCGGTCGAACTCAGGCGCGAGGGGATGTCGCCGCTCGAGTCCATTCACAAGGCCTGCCTGATGCGCTTCCGGCCGATCATGATGACGACGCTGGCGGCACTGATGGGCACGATCCCGATCGCGCTCGGCACCGGCGCCAGCGCCGAACTGCGCCAGCCGCTCGGCGTGGCGGTGGTCGGCGGCCTCGTCGCTTCCCAAGCGCTGACGCTGTTCGTCACGCCGGTCATCTATGTCTGCATTGAGCATTTTTCGGGCTGGCTTGTCGGGCTGTGGCCAAAGCGCCGGCACGAGCAGCCATCTGTCGAGGCCGTCGACCAGCCGTTGCTGTTCGAGAACGGAGAAGCGTTGCAGGGCGAGCCGCACAAGGCGGCGGCCGAATAGAAGCCGACGGGCTGGCCCAAACCGCGGCGCTTGCGGTGGAACGCTTGCAGCCGTAATTTACGGCCATGTCCCACGATCATAATCACGACAACGAGCTTGATCCTTTTGCCGCCCGGGTGCGCGCACTGGAGACGATCCTCACCCAGAAAGGGCTGATCGATCCGGCCGCGATCGACGTGATCGTCGACACCTATGAGACAAAGATCGGTCCGCGCAACGGCGCCAAGGTGGTGGCGAAGGCGTGGGTCGAGCCGGACTTTGCCGTTTTGCTGAAACGCGACGCGACGGCGGCGATCGGCTCGCTCGGCTACACCGGCCGGCAGGGCGAGCACATGCAGGCCGTGTTCAACACGGCGGACACGCATAACCTCGTCGTCTGCACGCTGTGCTCCTGCTACCCGTGGTCGGTGCTCGGCCTGCCGCCGGTCTGGTACAAGGCGCCGCCCTATCGTTCGCGCGCGGTCATCGATCCGCGCGGCGTGCTCGGGGAATTCGGGCTGACCTTGCCGGCAACGACAAAGATCCGGGTGTGGGATTCTACCGCCGAGCTGCGTTACCTGGTCGTGCCGATGCGGCCGAAGGGCACCGACAGCTGGAGCGAGGAGCGGCTGGCGGATCTGGTGACGCGCGACGCGATGATCGGCACCGGACTGGCGCGGGAGCCGGCATGAACGGGCCGCAGGATCTCGGCGGGCAGATGGGGTTCGGGCCGGTCGCACCCGAAAAGGACGAGCCCTGTTTCCATGCCGCCTGGGAAAGGCGGGCGCTTGGCGTGACCTTGTGCGCGGGCGCCATGGGCGCCTGGACCATCGACGAGAGCCGGCATGCGCGGGAATTGCTGCATCCCGCCGACTATTATGGCTCCAGCTACTACGAGATCTGGATCAAGGCGCTCGAAACCTTGCTGAAGCGACATGGTTTTGTCAGCGACCGCGATCTGGCCGCGGGCAAGGCGGTCGACCCTGCCGCGACGCCAAAGCGGGTGCTGAAGGCCGAAAACGTGCCGGCAGTGTTGGCCAAGGGCGGCCCATGCGACCGGCCGATCGCCGCGCCGGCCCGGTTCAAGGCAGGCGATATGGTGCGCACGAAGAATTTCCATCCGACCGGCCACACAAGGTTGCCACGCTACGCACGCGGCAAGCAAGGCGCCGTCGAGGCGGTGCGCGCTGGTTTTGTCTTCCCTGACACCAATGCACATGGCCAAGGCGAAAACCCGCAATGGGTCTATACGGTGGTTTTTGACGGCGCCGAGATCTGGGGCGAGGGCGCCGACCCGACGCTGACCGTGTCGATCGATGCCTGGGAGAGCTATCTTGAGCCGGCGTGAGGCGAAGTCAGCCACCGCCACGCTGCCGGCGGATGCGCCGGTATTCGCCGAGCCGTGGCAGGCGGAAGCCTTCGCCATGACGGTCGCGCTGCACGACAGCGGCCTGTTCTCCTGGAGCGAATGGGCGGACGCCTTGTCCGCCGAGGTCAAGCAGCCTGGTGCCGCAAGCGATGGCCACGATTATTACGAGCACTGGCTGGCGGCGCTGGAGAATCTGGCGTCGGCCAAAGGGGTTGCCGACAAAGGCGACGTCGATGCGCTCGCTGCCGCCTGGGAACGCGCAGCGCATGCGACGCCGCATGGCAAGCCGATCCTGCTCGAGAACGATCCCAGCCCGACCGAAGGTCGTGGCGGCCCGACCGGCTAGTGGTATCGGCCTAACATAAGAGTCCGGCTTGGATTCCCTTTGGCGAAAGCGCATGCGAGTCTGGCGCATGCGCACAGGAATATCCTTCACCGTTTCGCCGACCGATCGCTAGCGACTGATGGCTGTCGTCAAAGACCGCAATGCGCCGCAGAAGCACGTCTGGCGCGCCGAGTTCATGCTACTGAGTGCCGACAGCGCCGGTACCGTCGAGATCATGCGGCAGACCGGCAAGTCGAAGACCTGCGTGTGGCGCTGGCAGGAGCGCTTCGCCGCGGCAGGCTTCGAAGGACTGTTGCGCGACAAGACGCGGCCCTCGCGCATTCCGCCTCTCAGTCCCGAAGTGGCGGAGCGCGTGGCGGCGCTGACGTTGCAGGACCCACTTGGCGAACCACGCACTGGACCGCCGATATGATGGCCGAAGCCGCCGGCATCAGCGCCAGCGCGGTACGCCGCATCTGGAAGGCGCACGGCCTTCAGCCGCACCGCTGGCGGCAGTTCAAGCTGTCCAACGATCCACAGTTCGTCGACAAGCTGCGTGACGTCGTCGGCCTCTATGTCGACCCGCCAGCCCACGCCATCGTGCTGTCTGTCGACGAGAAGAGCCAGATCCAGGCACTCTACCGTACGCAGCCCGCCCTGCCCATGAAGAAGGAAGGCTCGGCACCATGACCCACGACAACCACTCTGTTGCCGCCCTCAACGTGCTCGACGGCACCGTCATCGGCAGGAACATGCAGCGACATCGTCACCAGGAGTTCATCCGCTTCCTCAACGCCATCGATGCCGAGGTGCCGGCCAGCAAGGCCATCCACGTCGTCATCGACAACTACGCCGCCCACAAGCATCCTAAGGTGCGTGCCTGGCTCGACCGCCATCTGCGTTTCACCTTCCACTTCACGCCAACCTCGTGCTCGTGGCTCAACGCGGTCGAGGGCTTCTTCGCTAAACTGTCGAAGCGGCGCCTCAAGCGCGGCGTCTTCCACTCTGTCGTCGACCTCCGGGCTGCCATCAACCGCTACCTCGCAGAACACAATCAGCAACCCAAACCGTTCACTTGGACCGCCGACCCCGACAAAATCATCGCCGCCGTCAAACGTGGGCATCAAGTGTTAGATTCCATCCACGTGGTGAAAATCTGACGCTTGGCACCGGAGCCGAAATTCCGGTTTCGACCCCTCATAACAGGTTTGAGCCCGATGCGGGCATTTAGTCGGTTTGCCTCCACCCCTAGTGACATCGAGCTGACTTGAGTCACCTCAGGGTGCCGAGAAACGCCTTGGCTTCTCTCAGGTCGGGGGTCTCGAAGCCCTCGGAGAACCACTCATTCACGGGCACGAGCAGGGTGTGGGCATCGGCAGGTTTGCCTTGGTCGCGCCACAGCCGGGCAAGACCGGTGGCCGCACGCAACTCCCAGGACTTCGCGGATTGACGCCGGGCGATTTCGATCGCGTGCTCAAATGCGGCGCTCGCCTCATCTGGTCTTCCGTCCGGTAGGGCTGCCAGAAGCTGCCCGCGCAAGCAATACAGTTCGGCCTCCGGCCAACGCTCCCCTGTTCCCTCGACCACTGCCAGAGCCTCATCCAGTGCACCGAGCCCCCGTTGCATGTCCCCCGAGAGGGCACAAGCCTCGGCCAGCAGGCCCAGGAAGAACGGACGCATCCACGCCGCGCCGCTCTTCCCCCAATCCGCAAGCCCGCGCTGGATCGCTTCTATCCCGGCGGCCTCCTGACCGTGACGAGCCATGGCCCAGCCCTGGACCACCGTCGCGCTGGCGGCCCATAGATCCAACTTGTGTTCCCGGGCCAGCTCCAGCAACGCCGCCGCATGCCCCGCGGCCGCGCTGTCGTCGCGGCCGAAAGCCCCCACCAGCGCGCTGTACATCAGGGCAAACCCGAGGGTGTTCTTATGGCCGACCCGGTGGGCTACGGCCAATCCCTCGGCTTGTCGGCGGGATGCCTGATCCGGGTAGCCCAGCAGCCACAGCACCCAGGTCAGGTGGGCGAGCGCGGACACGCCAAGGTCCTGGCCAAAAACAAAGGCCGTCGAACCATGCCGTTCCGGGTCGTACAGCGCAACGGCACACTCGAGGTGCTCGCGGGCGGCGAGCAGCTCGCCCCCCACCTCATCTGTCGCGCCGCACATTCGGTGCGCCAAGCACAGCCGCTCCGGGTCTGGGTGCAGCTCGGCCAAGGCGAGAATTTGCCTGGCCAGCTTCTGCTGCTCGGGAAGCGCCATGCGTACGAATTGGACAGCCCAGAACCCATACAGCACAGGAAACTGTTGTGATGCGTCGCCTACGGCCTCTACCAGCTCCTGCGCCCGGGCGAAAGCGGAGGCGGTCTCAGGTGCTGCGTGGCCGTACCGGGCAATGCACGCCTGACCAAGCATAGTCTGAAGATGAAGTTCGCGCTCTGCCCGGGCGCGGCTCTCGGGCAAGGTCCGCACGAGGTCAATGCTCCGGGTGAGATGGCCGATGGCTTCCGCAACGGCCGAGCGCCGGAAGGTGCGTTCCCCGGCCCGCTGCCAGTAGTCCGCAGCCCGCTCGGTCAGTTCCGCCTGGGTAAAGTGATGGGCCAGCAGCTCAGGTTGGGTTTCGACCACCTCCGGCCAGCGCTCTTCCAGTACCTGGGCGATCCGGGCGTGCAACTTCTGGCGTGTGCCACGCAGGAGGCTCACGTAGGCGGTGTCCTGCACGAGCGCGTGCTTGAACGTGTAGGTCGCCTCGGGCGGCGTGCCGCGCCGGAACGCGAGACCAGAATTAACGAGCTCGTCCAGTCCCTGCGCCAACGCTGCCTCGGGTAGTCCCGCCACGGCGGCCAGCAGCTCATGGTTGAACTCCCGGCCGAGTGCCGCGCCGATCTGCGCCACCTGCTTGGCGGCCGGCAGCCGATCCAGCCGAGCGGTCAGTGAAGCCTGCAAAGTGCTCGGGATCGGAAGCGCCGAGACAGCAGCATCGGGCTGGCTGGCACTCTCCAGCACGGCTTTGGTCAATTCCTCGATGAACAGGGGCACACCGTCGGTCTGCGCCACGATCCGATCCAGCATTCCGGCCGGTAATGCTTGGCCCACGACCACCTGAGAGGCGAGCGTCGCGGCTTGACGCGGACTGAGACGGCTCAGCGCCATCAAGGTCACGCCCGCCAGACCGACCCAGGGCGCCTCAAACTCCGGCCGGAAGGAGATGACCACCAGCACTGGCAGCGAGGCCAAGCGCATGATCAACCTGTCCAACAGCTCCAGCGAGCTTGGATCGGCCCAATGCACGTCCTCGAACAGCATCAGCACGGGGGATCGGCGGGCCCGTTCATCGAGGATGTGAAGCAGTGCCCCGAAGGTCTGCTCCTTCTTGCGCTCCGGGCTGAGAGCCAGTGGCGGGTACCGCTCGCCACCCGGCACGCCGAGCATCTCGGCAATGAGCGCCAGCTCATGCGAGGCGGCGAGTGGGTGTAGCAGGGTTTCCAGCTTGACGAGCCGAGCCTCCGCAGGCTCGCCGTCCACGAAGCCTACCTCGTTCTTCCAGCGTGCGATGATCGGTTGAAGGGCGCTCTCACGGTGATGGGGCGAGCAGAAGTACTTGAGTTTGAGATGCACCTTTCCAGCTACGTGCTCCTCAAGCGCAGCGATCAGGCGGGACTTGCCGATGCCGGGCTCGCCGGCGATGAGCACGACCTGCCCTTCGCCGCCCTTCGCCTGCCGCCAGCGGCGCAGCAGCAGATCGAGCTCGTCATCGCGCCCGACCAGCGGCGTGAGGGCGGCCGGATGCATCGCGTCGAAGCGGCTCTGAACCATGGCCTCGCCAAGCACCTGCCAGGTGCGGACAGGGCCGGTTAGCCCTTTGAGGTGAACCGAACCAAGCTCGCGGCACTCGAACAGGCCGCCGATGCGCCGCCGTGTTTCTGCGTCGATCACTGCGCATCCAGGATCAGCAAGGGATTGTAGCCGCGCGGCAACGTTCGGGGTCTCGCCGATTACAGCCTGCTCCTGTGCGGCCCCGGCCCCCAGCAGGTCGCCCACGACGGCGAGGCCACTGGCGATGCCGACGCGTGCGGACAACCGCTCATCGGCGGGCGCAATCTGGCCAACCGCTTCCAGCGTGGCCAAGGCGGCGCGTACTGCGCGCTCGGCATCGGCCTCGTCGGCCTGGGGCCAGCCGAAATAGACCAGGACTCCATCGCCCATGTACTTCGCGACGAAGCCGCCGAAGCGACCAACCGTCTCGGCAATGCGGCGGTGGTAGGTCCCGATCACCTCGCGCATGTCCTCCGGGTCCAGGTGCGCGGCGAGCGCCGTGGAGCCGACGAGGTCGACGAACATCACACTAAGTTGGCGCCGCTCCGCCTCAGGGGACGGCAGGGCCACTGTCCCGGAGATCGTGCTCTGTGGCTGGATGGATGGGGACATGGCTGGAGGCGAGCCCGCGCGCACGGCGGCGATGGCGGCGAGCAACTTGCGGCGGTGGCCGATCGAGACGACGCCAAGTCCGCTCAGATCATCGGCGGTGAGGTCGGCTAGGACGTCGCCATCGATGTCGTTCTCGCGGAACGCCTGTTCGTACTGTCCCAGCCCCAGATCGCGCAGCCACGCGCCAATGTCCATGGCCCTCTCCCGGGTTCGTGGCGACCGGAACGCTAAGGTCTTCAATCTACCCCAAAATCGCGGAGAGGGCATGATGAAACGTCACGAGCTACCTTCGGATTAAGGGCAGCTCGTGGCAGCACCAAGCAGACTTTCGCCGCTCTGTCGGCCAGCTTCCGCTTTCCACCTAAAACCGAAGTCTGTATCGGGTACTAAGCGTCAGGTTTTCACCACAAGGTCGTGGCGGCTCGACTTCGTTCTCTTTAGGTTCCGTCTTCTGCCTGATAAATTGCCTCGTTGGAGGCGGTGCGGCCCGCCGCCGATGATCGTTGCGCCTTGTTTTTCCCTCGCGAATCCGGTCTCTCGCGCTGATGGAATTCTCTCCTCAACAGGACGATGCGCTGAAGGCGGTCGCCACCTGGCTCAAGACCGGAAAGCCGCAGCTGTTCCGGCTGTTCGGCTATGCCGGCACCGGCAAGACGACGCTGGCGCGCTATTTCGCCGAGCATGTCGACGGCCAGGTGCAGTTCGCCGCCTTCACCGGCAAGGCGGCGCAGGTGCTGCGTTCCAAGGGCGCGGTCAATGCCCGCACCATCCATTCGCTGATCTACCGGCCGAAGGGCGAGGAATCGGTGGCGGACGAGGTGACCGGCAAGACTTCGATGTCGCCGACCTTTTCGCTCAACCGGCAAAGCCCGATCTCGCGGGCCAAGCTCGTCGTCATCGACGAATGCTCGATGGTCGACGAGCAGCTTGGCCGCGACCTGTTGAGTTTCGGCACGCCAATCCTGGTTCTCGGCGATCCCGGCCAGTTGCCGCCGATCTCGGGCGGCGGCTTCTTCACCGAGCATGAACCGGATATTCTGCTCACCGAGATCCACCGGCAGGCCCGCGACAACCCGATCATCCGGCTGGCGCTCGACGTGCGCGAGGGCCGCGAATTCATGCGCGGCGACTATGGCGCGGCGCAGGTGATCGGCAAGGAAGACGTCACCCAGGAGCTGGTGCTGAAGGCGGACCAGGTGCTGGTCGGCACCAACAGGACGCGGCGCCGCTACAATCAGCGGTTGCGCGAGCTGAAGGGGTTCAATGCCGACTATCCACAGGCCGGCGACAAGCTCGTCTGCCTGCGCAACGACCCGGCCAAGGGACTGCTCAACGGTTCGCTGTGGAAGGTGATGACCTCGTCGCGCGAGACGGTGAAACCCGGCATCAATCTGCTGGTCTCCCCGGAGGAGGACGATCCGGACCGCGGCGTCGCCAAGATCAAGCTGCTCAAAGCGGCGTTCGAGGACCCGGACGCCGACATTCCCTGGCAGCAGAAAAAACGCTTCGACGATTTCGACTATGGCTACGCGCTGACCGTGCACAAGGCGCAAGGCTCGCAGTGGAACGAGATCGTGCTTTTCGACGAAAGTTGGGCGTTCAAGGAAACCCGCCAGCGCTGGCTCTACACGGCAATCACGCGGGCGGCGGAACGGCTAACGATTGTCAGATAGGCCGGTCGAGCAGCTCCCATGGACCAGGAATCTGGGACTGGCACGGGGTCGACCTGCGTCAGCGTGGGGCCAGCGGTCTGGCGTCGAGCCATTCCCAGGCGGATGCTTCGTCCTTTGCCTCGAAATGCCTGAGCTCGACAGGCGAGGAGGCAGGCAGCAAGCTCTGCGCGCTGGGTACCCAGTTCGGCTCGCCGAGCGCAGCGCAGCGGCCGACATGCTCCACGGCATGGGCCGTGCCCTGTTCAAGCGTTTGGTCCGACACATCGGCCCAATCGACGCCTTCATGGTCGATCAGGCGCACCAGCACGTCGATTTTCGGGTGCAGCGCGTAGGCGGCCTCCAGCAATCCGAACAGGTTTTCCGCGTCGGCCGCCGTGACATGGCCGACGACGTCGATGGCGAACAGGTCGTCGCGGTCGGTGTCGATGCGGCGAACCGCCGGCACGTCTTCAAGATAATTCACGGGTCTTCCTCTTGCTGGATATTATCCGTCCCTCTGGAACACCGCAAACCCCCTGTCTGTTCCCGCCAAAGGCGGTATAGATGGCCGCGATTTAATCCGGACCCGAGAAGCCATGCCTGCAAAACTCTCCGTCAATCTCAATGCCATCGCCATGCTGCGCAACCGGCGCGACCTGCCGTGGCCAAGCCTCATCGGGCTCGGGCGCCTGGCGCTGGCCGCGGGCGCGCATGGCCTGACCGTGCATCCGCGGCCCGACGAGCGACACACCAGGCATTCCGACCTGCCGGAGATCAGGGCGCTGATCGACGACGAATTCCCCAAGGCAGAGTTCAACATCGAGGGCTATCCAAGCGAGGATTTCCTGGCGCTTGTAGAAAAGCACCAGCCGGAGCAGGTGACGCTGGTGCCCGACGACCCTGCCCAGGCCACCTCCGACCATGGCTGGAACTTTGCCGCCGAGGCGGCGTTCCTGACACCGATCGTCAAACGGCTGAAAAAGGGAGGCTTTCGCGTGTCGTTGTTTTCCGACCCGGATCCGTCAGGCATGAACGCCGCGCGCGACACCGGCGCCGACCGGATCGAGCTCTACACGGGGCCGTATGGCAGCTTTCATTCCGATTCGGCAAAAGCGGCGAATGAGCTGGAAAGATTGGGAAAAACCGCGGATGCAGCACTTGCCGCCGGGCTTCAGGTCAATGCCGGCCACGATTTGGTGGTGAGCAACCTGCCGGCGTTGGCAAAGCGCATCCCGGCATTGGCTGAAGTGTCGATCGGACATGGGTTGACAGCCGATGCGTTGGAGTATGGCATGGCCAATACGGTCAAAAGATTTCTGAAGGCCTGTGGGTGGTAGAGATGGAAGCCTCGCTTTGCGGACATGGCAGCCATCACGTAGGGGCACTTGATATTGCATCGCAGCAAGCGTAGAGCACCGCGCGCTTATCGGAGTGTCGTCCATGGCCCTTACCAACAGTGGTAGTGAGGCAGAACCAGTCGAACAATCCAGCCATCCTGAGGTCGAAAAGCACAGCACCAAGGTCTTGATGCTGGGCGCCCTCGGCGTGGTCTATGGCGATATCGGCACCAGCCCTATCTATGCGCTTCGCGAAGCATTGCATGCTTCGTCCGGCACCGATCCGCGCAGTGCCGTCCTGGGCATTCTGTCGCTGATCGTCTGGGCACTGACGATTATCGTGACCATAAAGTATGTCGCCTTCGTGCTTCGGGCGGATAACAAGGGTGAAGGCGGTACCCTGTCGCTTATGGCGCTGGCCCGGAAAGCCTATCCGGCTGGTTCCGGCATCATTCTTGTCATCGGTCTGTGCGGAGCCGCACTGTTTTTCGGCGACGCGATCATAACGCCGGCCATTTCGGTGCTTTCAGCGGTGGAAGGGCTGAGCGTCGTGACCCCGGCGTTCGATCCATACGTGGTTCCCATTACATTGGTGATTCTTGCCGTCTTGTTCGCCGTGCAGCGCTTCGGGACCGGCAGAGTGGCCTCGGTTTTCGGGCCCGTGACGGCGCTTTGGTTCCTGGCGATCGGCATTGCCGGATTGGTGCACATTAGCGATGATCCGTCGGTGCTTTTGGCAATCAACCCCTACTATGCAGTCGCCTATCTTGCCGAAGCCAAAGCGGGTGCGTTTCTCACCGTCGGTGCGGTTTTTCTGGCGGTTACCGGTGCCGAAGCGCTTTACGTCGATCTCGGCCACTTTGGTCGCCGCCCAATCGTGCTGGCCTGGTTCTGGATCGTCTTTCCCTGCCTGCTGCTCAGCTATTTTGGGCAAGGCGCATTCGTTCTTGCTCATGGGGGCGTGCCCGACAATCCGTTCTTCCAGATGCTGCCGGAGTGGGCACTGATACCGATGGTCGGGCTCGCAACAGCAGCGACTGTCATCGCCAGTCAAGCCGTTATCTCCGGAGCGTTTTCGCTGACCCGGCAAGCGGTGCAGCTCAATCTTCTGCCCAGAATCGAAGTTCAGCATACTTCCGAGATGCAGCTTGGCCAGATTTACATGCCACGCGTGAACCTCATTCTCGCGCTCGGCGTGATGCTGCTGGTCGTCGGCTTTGGCAGTTCGAGTTCGCTGGCTTCCGCCTATGGAATTTCGGTGACAGGCGAGATGCTGATGACGACGATCTTGCTGTTCGTGGTGATGCGGTGGCAATGGAAATGGCAGACCGCGCTCGCTGCGGCGCTGGCGCTGCTGTTTGGCACGATCGACACCGGCTTCTTCCTGGCGAATATCGTGAAATTCGTGGAAGGCGGATGGGTTTCAATCGCCGTGGCCTGTATCATGGGGCTGATCATGGGGACCTGGATACGCGGCAGCCGCTATCTGTTCGACAAGACGCGCAGGAACGAGATTCCGCTCGATTTCCTTGCCGCCAATTTGTTGAAGAAGAAGCCGCAGCTGGTGTCCGGCACGGCCGTGTTCCTGACCAGCGATCCGGTCAGCGCGCCGACCGCGCTGATGCACAGCCTGAAGCACTACAAGGTGCTGCACGAACAGAACGTCATCCTCTCGGTGGTGACGGCGCAGCAGCCTGTCGTGCCCGACAGTGACCGGGTCAAGATGGAAACGATCAACGATCTGTTCATGCGGGTGACACTGACCTTCGGCTACATGGAACAGCCCAACATTCCGCGTGCGCTGGCGATCTGCCGCAAGCAGGGCTGGAAGTTCGACATCATGACGACCTCCTTCTTCCTGTCGCGACGCTCGCTCAAGGCGTCACCCAATTCCGGCATGCCGGTGTGGCAGGACAAGCTGTTCATCGGCTTGGCGCGCACGGCAGCCGATGCGACCGAGTATTTCCAGATCCCGACCGGACGTGTGGTCGAGATCGGAACGCAGGTGGCGATTTAGAGCCGCTTCGTCGCGATCCTTCGCGCCCCCCTCTGTCCTGCCGGACATCTCCCCCACAAGGGGGGAGATCGGCAGCTTCGGCCTTACAGCCTTCCTGCGACGCTGAAGATTGGCGAAAACCTCGGTGACGGCCAATCTCCCCCCGTGTGGGGGAGATGTCCGGCAGGACAGAGGGGGGCGCTGTCCCGCCGGCTTCGGAAGTCCGGCACTCTATTCTGGCTCAGCCGGCCAGCGCTGCCTTGTTCGCTTCAAGAAACTGCTTCAGCGATTGCGGCTTCCTGCCCGACAGTGTCTCGATCGCGTCGGTCACCATGCCGATGCGGCCGGAGCGCGTGTTGGTGTCGAAGGATGTAACGATTGGGGCAAAGCCCTCGGGAACGCCGGCAGCCTTCAGGCCCTCGGTCAACGCCTCGTCCGAAAGCTGGACGACCTCGATGGGTTTGCCGGTGACGTCGGTCACCAGGGCCGCGATCTCGGCGACTGTATGGGCCTGCGGACCGGTCAGCGTGTATGTCGTGCTTTCGGTGGCGCCCGAGGCAAGGCCGGCAGCGATCGCCGCGGCCATGTCGTCGCGGGCGCCATGGGCGATGCGGCCGTCGGCTGCGGATGTATACCAGTGTCCCGAGGCAATGGCGTGCGGCAGCGACATGAACAGGTTCTCCTGATACCAGCCGTTGCGGAAAATCGTGTAGGCGATGCCGCTCGCCTTGATCGCCTGCTCGGTCCCGTAGTGATCGCCCGCAAACAGCACCGGCGATCCCGGCTCAGGATTGGGCATCGAGGTGTAGAGCAGATGCGAAACGCCAGCCTGCCTCGCGGCTGCGACGGCATTCTCATGCTGCTTGAGCCGCTTGCCCCGAAGATCGAGCTCGCCGGTCGAGATGATCAGGACCCTGCCGGCGCCCTTGAATGCTTCGACAAGCGACGCGGTGTCATCGAAATCGGCTTGCCTGATGATGACGCCGCGCGCCGTCAGCTCGGCGAGGTTTTCCGGATTGCGGGTGGCGGCGATGATGCGTGCGGGCGGAACCTTGAGCGTGTCCAGCAGATGATCGACGACGCCGCGGCCAAGCTGGCCGGAGGCGCCGGTGACGAGAAGGGTATCGGTCATGGGAAGTCCTGTCGTTGCGCCGGAGCGGCGGGTGCTTGTATAAGTCTCAAAAAGAGACCAGCACTAAAATAGGAATTGACCGACCCTCGTAAAGAAGGCAGTTTTGCGGGAGGTAGGCAGGCGCAGGGAACCAGCGATGGACAGCAAGGTCGTCAGTCTGAAGTCGAAGCTCGAGATTTACAAAGCGTGCAGCGGCGGGGGCAACCTTGCCGACTGTCCGGTGCGCGACGTGATCCAGGGCATCAGCAACAAATGGAGTTCGCTGCTGATGATGGCGCTGGCCGAGAAGCCGTACCGGTTCGGCGAATTGCGGCGGCTGGTGCCCGACATTTCACAGCGCATGCTCACCCAGACGCTGCACGATCTGCAGCGCGACGGCTATGTCCATCGCGAAGTCTTCCCGACCAAACCGCCGAGCGTCGAATACAGTCTGACCGATCTCGGACGCTCGATGTTCGGGCCCCTGCATCAGCTGCTCCAATGGGCCGAGCTCAATCATGGCGCGGTGCGCGCCGCGCGGAACGCTTTCGACGCTGCCGAGACCTGACGCATCGATACCAGGAGATACCAGAGCGACGGCTTGATTTGCCGATAGCGCTGAAGGATGGTCCGGCCTGGGCGAGACGATTCGGCGGCAATGGGCATTTCTCTGGACATCGCGATTGCCGGCGCCGGCCCGGCCGGACTGGCCGCGGCGGTCTATCTGAAACGTGCCGGGCATCGGGTCACCATCTTCGAGCGCTTCGACGAGCCAAAGCCGGTCGGGTCCGGGCTGATCCTGCAGCCGACCGGGCTGACGGTGCTTGCCGATCTTGGTGTGCTCGACGACATCCTGGCGCTGGGCAGCCGCATCGACCGCCTGCATGGCGCCGACGCGAAAACCGGCCGCACCGTGCTCGACGTCCGCTATGCTGCGCAGCGCCGCAGTCGTTTCGGGTTGGCGGTGCACCGGGCGGCCTTGTTCGGCGTGCTTTTCCGCGCCGTCCGGCGCCAGGCGATCGGCATCGAAACCGGCGTCGAGCTCGAGACGCTGGAAACCGGCGAACGGGCAACGCTGATCTGCGGCAACGGGCGAAGGATAGGGCCGTTCGATCTGGTCGTCGATGCCAGCGGTTCGCGCTCCAAATTGCGGCAGCGCGTAGGGAATTCGGGGGAGCCGCGGCCGCTCGCCTATGGCGCGTTCTGGGCGTCACTCGGCTGGCGCGGCGACGGTTTCGACGAGCACGCGCTGCTGCAGCGCTACGACAGAGCGAGCGTGATGATCGGCGTGCTGCCGATCGGCAGGCCGGAACCGGGCGTCGAGAAGATGGCGGCATTCTTCTGGAGCCTGAAGCCGGCGGATGCAGAGCAGGTCAGGGCGACAGGCCTCGACACCTGGAAGGCGAGGCTGGTTCGGCTGTGGCCCGAATGCGACGCGTTCACGCGCCAGATCGACAGTTTCGATCAGCTTTCGCTGGCGCGTTACGGCCATCACACGCTCAAGGTGCCGGCCGGACGGCGATGGGCGATCATCGGCGACGCGGCGCATTCGACCAGCCCGCAGCTCGGGCAAGGGGCGAACATGGCGCTGCTCGACGCGGCAGCGCTCAACTATGCGCTCATAGGAACGGATCGTGTCGATACTGCGCTGGAGGTCTATGTCCAGGCGCGGCGATGGCATGTCCGGGTGTTTCAGGCGCTGTCGCTGATGCTGACGCCGTTCTACCAGTCGGATTCGACCGTGATGCCGTTCGTCCGCGACAGGCTGGTGGCGTCGGTGGCAAAAATCCCGCCGGCGCCAAACATCCTTGCCTCGATGGTGGCTGGAACCGTGGTCGATCCGTTCAGGCGGATCGGTATCAAGGAAGCGCGGTGGCCGCCTGGTTGCGGCGGATGAGTTTCGAAAGGTGCGAACCCTTCGCTTGCAGAAATGCATGAAGGCGCTGTGGATAGTCCGGGGTGACGGCGTCCATCACCGACTTGCGTTCGTGCAATCGCTTTCGCCAGGCCTCGACACGCGGCTTTCCGCTCAGGATGCCGAACGCGCCGATCCGATCGAAGGCGTCGAAATAGCGGAAGACTGGCCCATAGACTGCATCGACCAGTGAAAAGCGCTCGCCAGCAAACCATGGCCCAGCCCGGCCAGCCGCCAGTTCCGCTTCGAGACGATCGAACATTGCCGACAGAGCTTCGCTTTCGGCAAGGAAGGCGGCCTCGGTCGGAGCGGAATAGAACCGACCAATGGCGTTGAGGATGGCCGAGCCGAACTCGATCCAGGCGCGATGCCGGGCGCGGGCCAGCGGGTCGGCAGGATGCAGTGGGTTGGCCAGCGTTTCCTCGAGAAATTCGAGGATGACCGCCGATTCGAAGATCACGGCTTCCTCGCCATTCTGCGGCACACGCAGCAGCGGTACCTTGCCGAGCGGCGATATCGCCTTGAACCAGGCCGGTTTGTTGGCGAGATCGATGGTGAGGCGTTCGAACGGCACGTCCTTTTCGGCGAGCGAGATCGCCGCGCGCTGCACATAGGGACAAAGGTGGTGGCTGACGAGAACGAGCTTGTCGGTCACCAGGCCGCCCGTCTCCGGGATGTCGGCGATCTCCGAAGTTTCATGCTTCATGACAGGGCCTTCCGATATAAATGCAGTTGCATCTATATAGATGCATTTGCATCCACTGGCAAGCTTGATGCAATTGCATCTATCGCCTATGCTGCATCATGACGGAGAATCCTTCGCCGGCGGCCATCAAAGCCTGGGCGCGCCTGATGCGCGTTTCGCGCCAGCTGCTGGAAAGAGCCGAAGACGCGCTGAAGGACGCCGGCTTGCCGCCGCTTGCCTGGTACGACGTGCTGCATGAGCTTGCCGAAGCCGGCGAGGGCGGCTTGCGGCCGTTCCAGCTGATCGAGCGCACGCTGTTTGCGCAGTACAACGTCTCGCGGCTGCTGGCGCGGCTCGAAGCGGACGGGCTGGTCGAGAAGCTCAGGGTTGCCGATGACGGTCGCGGACAGACTGTCCGCATTACGCGGAAGGGGCGCGAGACGCGCCGCCGGATGTGGGCCGTCTACGGGCGATCGATTGCCGAGCTGGTCGGCGCCAGGCTCTCCAATGATGACCTGGAAACCTTGTCGGCTCTGCTCGGGCGGCTGCGTCATCCGGCGATGCCGGAGTGATGTGGTCCGGCTGGCGCTGAAGGTCGCTTGCAGCGACGTCAGACACTTCCCCGGAGGAATGCCAGTGCCGCCAGCACGCCAAGCATGACGCGACCCAGATGGCGATTGCCCCATTTGACGATCAGCGCCCTCGCTTGCAGATTGACGGCGGCCGCGTCCATCGCCTCCAGCAACCGGTTTGTCGGCATCATTACGATCAGCGTCCATGGCCATGGCAGGATGATCAGCACCGCCCCCGTGAGATAGGCGAGACTGCCGGTCTGCCACCAGGCAACGACACCAAGAACACAGGCGACGACGGCAATCGACGCCTGCATAGCGGCGCCGCGCTTGTAGGAAGGCTGCCATTCCTGCAGCAGTGCACGGTCGTCGAGGCGAAGCCGCGCCGGTTGCTCGGCAACGCTGATATAGATGGCGGCGCCCGCGAAAGCGGCGGCAACAGTCAATGCAAGCAGGCCGACGAGCATTTTTCTCTCCGCGATAAGCCGTACGAGCGGTCGCCGTTTCGAGCGGTGGCCGTTCCGGCCTGGAAGTGTCAAAAAGCGGAGATAGGGCTTGCCCCGGGTCCGACAATACGTCATAGAGATGCCGAACCGTAACGTACGGTACGGTCCTGGCCGCCGCCGTTATCGAGCAGGAAAAGAGTTTGTTGCAGGCAAGCGTCGACATCGACACCAGCGAAGCGCTGACCGAGCGGCAGAAAGCCGTGCTCGACGCCGCACTTCGCCTGCTGGTCGAGGAGGGCGATCAGTTGACCATGACCGCGGTGGCGCGGCGGGCAAGCTGTTCCAAGGAAACGCTCTACAAATGGTTCGGCGATCGCGACGGGCTGTTGACGGCAATTGTTCAATGGCAGGCCTCCAAGGTGCGGGTGGTGCCGGTCGACGGCAAGGGGCTTAACCTTGCTTCGCTGACGGTGAGCCTCGCACGTTTCGCTTCGGACTGGCTCAAGGTGATTTCGAGCGACACATCGATCGCGCTGAACCGCGTCGCCATTGGCCGTGCCGGGTCGGGGAACGACGATCTTGGCGCCATCGTGCTGGAGAACGGGCGCTTCGCGATGGCCCGGCGCCTGAAGCCGGTGCTGGAGGCCGGCCGGCAGGCCGGGCTTCTCGAGTTCTCGGATGCCGAAGAGGCATTCCGCACCTTTTTCGGGCTGGTCGCCCGCGACGTGCAGATCCGCCTGCTGCTCGGCGACCGGCTAAAATTGACTGATGCGGCGATTGGCGGCGATGCCGTCCGGGCGACGCAGCAGTTTCTCGCTCTTTACGGAGCAAAAACCGGGCCGCAAGGCCCCTAGAGCCGGATGATTTCAGGTCAAGTCGACCTGAAATCTGAATCCGGCTCTAAACCAAAGAGATAGAGCATGATGTCGTCCGAAAACCGCTTCACACTTTTCGGCATTATGCTCTGAATTCAAAAACGGGAAGGAAGAAAAATGCGTGTCTATTACGATCGCGACGCCGATCTCAACCTGATCAAGGGCAAGAAGGTCGCCATCATCGGCTATGGCAGCCAGGGCCGGGCGCATGCGCTCAATCTCAAGGATTCTGGCGTTGGGGAAATCGCCATCGGCCTCAAGGCCGGCTCGGCGACCGCCCAAAAAGTCGAGGCCGACGGGCTCAAGGTGATGAGCGTGGCGGACGCCGCCAAATGGGCCGACCTGATGATGATGGCGACGCCGGACGAGCTGCAGGCCGACATCTACAAGTCCGAAATCGCGCCGAACATCCGCGATGGTGCGGCGATCGCCTTTGCCCACGGCCTCAACGTGCACTTTGGCCTGATCGAGCCGAAGGCCTCGGTCGATGTCGTCATGATCGCGCCGAAGGGACCCGGCCACACGGTGCGCGGCGAATACCAGAAGGGCGGCGGCGTGCCGTGCCTGGTCGCGGTCAACCAGGATGCTTCGGGCAATGCGCTTGATCTCGCTCTGTCCTATGCCTGCGGCGTCGGCGGCGGCCGTTCGGGCATCATCGAGACCAATTTCCGCGAGGAATGCGAGACCGACCTGTTTGGCGAGCAGGTGGTGCTGTGCGGCGGTCTGGTCGAGCTGATCCGCGCTGGCTTCGAGACGCTGGTGGAAGCCGGCTACGCACCGGAAATGGCCTATTTCGAGTGCCTGCACGAGGTCAAGCTGATCGTCGACCTGATCTATGAAGGCGGCATCGCCAACATGAACTACTCGATCTCGAACACCGCCGAATGGGGCGAATATGTTTCGGGCCCGCGCATCATCACCGCCGAGACCAAGGCCGAGATGAAGCGCGTGCTGAAGGATATCCAGACCGGCAAGTTCACCTCGGAATGGATGCAGGAGTATCGCGCCGGCATGTCGCGCTTCAAGGGCATCCGCCGCAACAACGACAGCCATCAGATCGAGGAAGTCGGCGCCAAGCTGCGCGCGATGATGCCGTGGATTTCGAAGAACAAGCTGGTCGACAAGGCCAAGAACTGACCGAAATCCCGTTCGTTTCCTTGCGCGTCCTCGGGCTTCGCCCTGCGGGCGCGCGGAGATTTCGAAGAACAAATTGGTCGACAAGGCCAAGAACTGACCGAAATCCGCAATTTTATCGTTGCACAGGAAAAGCCGGCGGAGCGCTCCGCCGGCTTTTACATGAAGGCCGTGTGGTTGGGTGGTTGGAGAATGCGGTTCAGGGGATCTAGCCGTAGTGCCAGTGGGGCTTTGGCTCGGTGCCGGTGAACATCACGCCGATGCGGTCCTCGCGGCGCCAGCGGACCACTGCCTTGTAGGCGATGCCGTCAGTCGGCACATAGAGCAGGAACTCGTCGGGCACGCGAGCGTCGATCGAGACCATCAATTCGGCGCCGGAGTCATGCATGTTGCGCACCGTGCACGTGACCTCGGACCTGGTGATGCCGGTCAGGATCGTCGCGCCCTTGAAGACGCGCTGCCTGCGTTTGTCCCTGTTTTCGTCTTCAGCCATCGCGCATAATCCCTGGTGCGATCGGCAGGATAATTAGGCCCGCCTGATAAACATAGCGTTATCGTCGGTGGCGAAACGATTTCGCGGTGCCCTGGCCGGACAAAGAACAGTTCAGAAGAAGGCTGCGCCAGGCGGAAACGGCGCCGCGAGGGGCGGCGCCGTCTGGAATGCATCAGTCGATCACCTATAGGGCGACCAGCATTGCCGGCGCGGGCCGTTATAGGGTTGGAACGTGTTGTCCCAGGTGCGATACGACCGGTATCGATTGTAGCACCAGCGGACATGGGCGCTCGAACCGTTGTTGTAGTAGCCCCGGTTGTAGTAACCCTGGTTGTAGTAGCCCTGGTACAGGCTGCCAAGGCCGAACCCAAGGCCCAAACCGAGAAGCGCGGCGGCGCCGTTGTCGTCGTCGTCGTAATAACGGCCGTAATAGCCGCCACCGTAGTACCGGCCGTAATGGCCGCCACCGTAGTACCGGCCACGATTATGGCGCCAGTGCCGCCCACCGTTCCAGTTGCGGCGCCAGTGCCGCCCACCGTTCCAGTTGCCACGGTTCCAATTGCCACGGTTCCAGTTCCGGGAGAAATTACGGCCACGCATCCAGACGTTATTATTGCCGCCAGCCCAGCTCTCGCGCACGGGCACGATTTCGCGTGCCGCGGCAGCAGTTGGGAGCGGGACGTCAGGCTGAATGGGCCCGGCCATGGAAGGCGCCGAGAGGCCGGAAACAAGACCCAAGGTCAACATGCCCGATCGAATGGTAGTCAAAAAGAGCGGTTTCATTTCACTCTCCGAAGATTCAGGCCCCACTCAGACTAATCCTTAATCATGGACCTTGGCGTCTGAACGGAAGATGAACGGAAACGTTCCATCAACCATGAATGGGCATCGCCCAGCCTTGTTTTCGGCCGCGCTTGTGGGCAAAGGTCACCGCCATGTCGCTGCGCCTCGCCACCTTCAATGTCGAAAACCTGATGAACAGGTTCGATTTTTCCGGATACCGCAACCAGCTCAACGAGGATCGCACGCTGGCGCTCTTCGACATCCAGAGCGAGGCCGAATACAAGATGCTGGAGCAGGCGCGGGCGATCGCGCAATCCGACGATACGCGGCAGCTGACGGCATTGGCCATCGCCGCCACCCGCGCCGACATCATCTGCATGCAGGAGGTCGACAATATCGAGGCGCTGAAGGCTTTCGAACACGGCTATCTGTTCAGGATGGTCGGGCATGGCTACCGCCAGAAATACACCACCGCCGGCAATGATTCGCGCGGCATCGACGTCGCCGTGATGATGCGCAACGAGACCGCGCAGGGCCAGCCGATCGAATTCGTGCGCATGACAAGCCACGCCTATGTCACGTTCGAGCAGTTCGGCCTGCACACGCCGGAGCTGGCAGCGTTCGGGCATCAGGCCAACCAGCGCATCTTCAGGCGCGACTGCCTGGAAATCGACCTGACCGTCGGTGGCGTGCCGCTGACGCTCTATCTGGTGCATTTCAAGTCGATGGGCACGCCCCGCAACGGCCTCGACGGCCGCCAGGCGACGATGCCGCTGCGCATCGCCGAGGCGCAAGCGGTGCGCCGGATCATCGAGGAGCGTTTCGGTGGGGATCACGCCGCCGACAAATATTGGGCGATCTGCGGCGACATGAACGACTATCGGCAGCGCGTGAAGATCTCCGGCGACGCCTTTGACGGCTACCGCTTCGAGGTGATCGATGAGAGCCAGTCCTGCCTCAACGTGCTCACCGCCGGCGGCTTTTGCGAGAATGCGGTCGAGCGGCGCCCGGAAATGGACCGTTGGACCTTGTACCATACGCGCGGGCCGCAAGAGCGGCATCTGTGCCAGCTCGACTACATCCTGTTGTCGAAGGCACTGGCAGCCAGGAACGCGACCGCCGTTCCCGACATCATCCGCAACGGCCAGCCCTGGCGCACGATCTTTCCGGCAGGCCAGGAGGTGGACCGGTTTCCGCGTTGCGGCTGGGACCGGCCGAAGGCGTCGGACCACTGTCCTGTGGCGATCACCCTTGAAATGACCTGAGGATCGTTTTCGTTGAGCTTCGACCTGCCGCGCAACATCATCCTTCCGGTCGACGCCGTCGATGTCAGGCTCGACCCCGGCCCGCATCCGTTCGAACGCGATAATGCGCAAGCGATCGCCGAGAATTGGCGGCGCGAGACCGGAGCCAACCCGGCGTTGTTCGACGGCACAGTGGTGCTGCTTTCGGCGCTCCGCTATCGCGACAACAGCCTCGTCGGTCGCTGCCATGCGGTGCGCTACTCGACCTTCATGCTTTGGCGCGGCAATCGCCAGGTGGCGGGGGCCGAGCACGCCTATGCCCATGCCATGCTGGTCGCCGGCGACAATGCGCTGGTGGCGATCCGCATGGCGTCGCACACCGTCAATGCCGGTCGCGTCTACTTCGCCGCCGGCTCGTTCGAGCCAACCGATTTCCGCGACGGCCTTGTCGATGTCGACTTCAACATGATCCGCGAGGTGCAGGAAGAAACCGGCCTCGACCTTGCCGGCGCGGCGCGCGGCAGGCGCTACTATGCCCTGTCGACGGCAACCGGCACGGTGATCTTTCGCCGCTATCGCGAAGCGGCATCCGCCGACGAGATCGCGCAGCGCATCAGCGCCTTTGTCGCCACCGAGGCAGAGCCGGAGATCGACGGGCCTGTCATCATCCGCAGTGCCGATGACCTGCCGGACGGGCTGATGCCGCACATGAAGCCACTGATCGAGTGGCATTTTGCCGACAAGGACTAACGCATCGGGCCGAAAATCGGAATCGATTTTCGGAAAGCACGATGCGCAGATTCAAAGTGTTAGAGCGTACTTGTGCGTCCAAGTGGACGCACGTCGCTCTAATGACGCATTTTGTTTTCGATGGTTTTGCGGTCGTAGCGGGCGGCGACGAAAAACAGCATGACGCCGATACCCAGCACCGCACCCATCGCCGTTCCCATCGTCTGACCGACAACCTGCTGGAAGTCGGCGGTGACATGATCGGGGTTGGCCATGCCATAGCTGGCCAAGTACCACCAAAGCCCCGCCAATGCGGCCTCGATGATCACCGTCACCAAAGCCACTCGCTCTTTCTTGCTCATCCCACTATCCCCCTATCCCCAAGGCGATTGCTAGCACCGCGGGCTGTTCCGCGACAGGGGCAGGGCGACGGCCGCGTCAATATTTTGGGGACATCTGAAGGCGACGCACGCCGCGCCGCGCTATTCATGCCTCAGCGCGTCGATCGGATCGAGCCGCGCGCCGCGCAGCGCCGGGAAGAAACCGAATACCATGCCGATCAGCGCCGAGAAGCCGACGGCGAGCAGGATCACCGCCGGGCTTGGCGCAAACGGGATGGCCAGCGTCAGCGAGGCGACGCCGGCCAGCGCCAGGCCGATCAGGATGCCGATGATGCCGCCGAGCAGCGACAGCACGGTCGCCTCGACGAGGAACTGGATGAGGATGTGCTTTTCATGCGCGCCGATGGCCAGCCTTATGCCGATCTCGCGGGTGCGCTCGGTGACCGACACCAGCATGATGTTCATGATGCCGATGCCGCCGACCAACAGGCTGACGCCGGCGACCGCTCCCAGCATGCCGGTCATCGTAGTGGTGGCGCTCGCCATGGCGTCGGCAATCTGGGTCATGTCGCGTATCGAGAAGTCGTCTTCGCGGTCCGGCGGGATGCGGCGTGCATCGCGCAAGATGTCCTCGACGCGCGGCAGCAGCTCGGTGGTCGGCGTCCTGTCGTCGGCGGCGACGTAGATCGAATCGATGTCGCGGTTGCCGGCGATCCGACGCTGGTAGGCGGCGAGCGGCATCAGCACGACATTGTCCTGATCCTGGCCGAAGCCGGTATAGCCCTTCGGCTCGAGCAGGCCGATGATCTTGCACGAGGTGCGGTTGACGCGAATGATCTCGCCTTCGGGGTCGCCGGCGCCGAAGAACTGCTGGCGCACGGTTTCGCCGATCAGGCAGACGCCGGTGCCCGAGCGGATTTCAGAATCGCTGAACGGTCGGCCCGAGACCAGCTTCCAGTCGCGCGCATCGAGATAGGCGCTGTCGGTGCCGGTGACACCCGACGTAAGGCTTTCGGTGCCGAAGATGACACGGACCTGCTTTTGCGAGGCAGGCGAGATGGCGCGGGCGCCGCTCAGATGGGTGACGAGCGCGGCAAGTTCCTTGCTGCCGAGCGGACGTGTGGCCTGGTCGAGCCCTCCCGGTCCGCCGGGTCCGGCCGGACGGCCGGGGCGGACAACCAGCAAATTGCTGCCGAGCTTGGAAATGTCGGCCTTTACCTTTTCAGTGGTGCCCGAGCCGATGGTGAGCATGGCGATGACGGCCGCAACGCCGATGACGATGCCGAGCAGCGTCAGAAACGAGCGCAGCACGTTGCGGCGCACTGAAAGCAGCGAGAGGCGGACGGTTTCCCAGATCATGGTTACACCACCTCAAGGTTCATGGCATCGGAGGCGACGTGGCCGTCGAGGAAGCGAATTGTGCGCTCGGCATAAGCAGCGACATCGGCCTCGTGGGTGACCATGGCGATGGTCAGGCCAAGCTCGGTGTTCAGCCGCGTCAGCAGCTCCATGATCTCGTGCGTGCGTGCGGTGTCGAGATTGCCGGTCGGTTCGTCGGCGACGAGCAGGGTCGGCCTGGTGACGATGGCGCGCGCGATCGCCACGCGCTGCTGCTGGCCGCCGGAGAGCTCGGCCGGCGTGTGGTGCTCGCGGCCGACAAGGCCGACCTCGGCCAGCGCCTTCATCGCGAGGTCGTGACGCTCGCGGGCGGCGACGCCGCGATAGATCAGCGGCAGTTCGACATTCTCCACCGCGGTGGTGCGCGGCAGGAGATTGTAGCCCTGGAAGACGAAGCCGACATAGAGATTGCGCAGCATGGCGCGGCGGTTGCGGTCGAGGCGGCCAGCATCGATGCCCATGAAGCTGTAGGTTCCGGCCGTCGGCGTGTCGAGGCAGCCGATGATGTTCATCGCCGTCGATTTGCCCGAGCCGGACGGACCCATGATGGCGACGGATTCGCCGCTGCGGATGGCAAGATCGACGCCAGCCAGCGCATGCACCGTGGCCTCGCCCTGGCCATAGCTCTTCCAGACCTTGTCGAAGGTGATGAGCAGCGAGCCTGACATGATTTCAGCTCCGCTGCTGCGCTGCGATGATGACTTGCGCACCTTCTGCGAGACCGGAGGTGATCTCGGTCAGCTCGCCATCGGTGGAGCCGACTTTGACGTTGACCGGCCGGGGCCGGCCATTCTCCAGCACGTAGAGCGTGCGCGAGCCGTCGGTGGGCTGCGCCGTCGCCTGGCGCTGGCGGTTGCCGCGTGGACGGCCCATACGGCCCGTGAACAGGTCGCTCAGGCTCCACGCTCGGGCAGTGGATGCCGCCGGCCGGTAACGGAAAGCTGTCGACGGCACGGTGAGCACGCCCTTGGCCTGCCTGGTGACGACCGAAACGGTGGCAGTCATCCCGGGCCGCAACAGCAGCTCGTTGTTGTCGACCTCGAACCGCGCGTCGTAGGTGACGACGCCGTCGGTGGTGACCGAGGCATAAGAGATGTCGCGGATCTCGGCATCGAACGGCCGCTCGGGAAAGGCGTCGACGGTGAAGCGGGCATGCTGGCCGGGCTTGACCGCGCCGATGTCGGCCTCGTCGACCGCTGCCTTCAACTCCATGTTCCTCAGGTCGGCGGCGATGACGAACAGCACCGGCGCTTGCAGCGAGGAGGCAACCGTCTGGCCGGGATCGACCGAGCGCGTGAGAACGATGCCGTCGATGGGCGCATAGATGGTGCTTTTGGCGAAGTCCGTCTGCTGCGCCTTGAGATCGGCATTGGCGATGGCCAGATTGGCTTTGGCGCTGTCGAGCGCTGCCTTTGAGCGGTCGCGCGTCGCTGTCGCCGCTTCAAGCGACTGGTCAGTCGCCATGCCGCGCTTGGTGAGCGCCGCCGCGCGCGCAACCGCCCTTTCGTTTTCGGTGAGGGTTACGGTGGCGGTCTCGACATTGGCGGCCGCCGCCTTGGCGGAAGCCTCGGCGCGCTCGATCTGCACCTCCAGCTTGGTGGTGTCGAGCGCCGCCAGCACATCGCCCTTCTTCACCTGCTGGTTCTCGTTGACCGCGACCGAGCGGACGACGCCGGACAGTTCGCTCGAAATGTCGACTTGGGTGAGCGGCTGCAGCGTGCCGGTCGCCGATACTTCGACCGTGAGGTCGGCGACAGCGGCCGGCACAGTGGTATAGTCGATCTTGGCGGGAGACGCGGCATACCATTGGTACCCCGCCAGGCTTGCGGCGACGACGACCAGCACAAGCAGGCCATAAAGCCAGCCGCGACGCCGTTTCTTCTTCAGACCCAGGCGGTCGAGCCCGAGTGCCGTCTTTATGTCGGAAGTGGATTCCGTCTTTGGCAGATTGACAATCTGGTCCACGCCGGACCCCTATAATACCAGTGATGTCCCAACCGGTGCACTGATCAGGCCGAATGGTTCAAATATCAAATTAAATTTCGCCCATGTTTGGGCCCCTGTTGGGATTGAGGCAGAAGGCTTTCTACAATGCTGACCCGGAATTACTTACTTTACGACGTGTTCACCACCGAGCGGCTGGGCGGCAATCCGCTGGCCGTCGTGCTTGACAGCAAGGGACTGGACACAGCCGCGATGCAGGCTATCGCGGGCGAGTTCAACCTGTCGGAAACCGTTTTCGTGCTGCCGCCCGACAATCCCAAGCACCGCGCCCGCATCCGCATCTTCACGCCCGACCATGAGATGCCGTTCGCCGGCCATCCGACGGTGGGCGCTGCGATTGCACTTGCCGAAATGGCTGGCGATGGCGACACCGCCGGCATCTTCGTCCTGGAAGAAAACATCGGCCCGGTGCGCTGCGCCGTCAGCAAGCACGCTGGCGCCAGCTTTGCCGAGTTCGACCTGGCCAAACTGCCGGAGCAGCTGGAATTGTCCGCCGACCCGGAGGCGATCGGGGCGGCACTTGGCCTGGGGCCGCACGAAATCGGCTTCGAAAACCACCGCGTCTCGTTCTGGTCGGCCGGCGTGCCCTACGTGACCATTCCGGTCGCCGATCTGGAGGCGGCGGCCCGGATAAGGCTGGATAACCAGGCGTGGTCGGAACTGGCCCCCCGCAAGAGCGATTGGGCCCTCGCCAGCCCGTATGTCTATTGCCGCGAGACGGTGAACCACGACAGCGCCTTTCATGTCCGCATGATCGTGCCGGGCAATCCATCCTATGAAGATCCGGCGACCGGTTCGGCGGCGGCCGCCTTCGCCGGCGCTATCATGCATTTCGACGGTCCGAGAGAGGGTGTTTCCCAGCGTTGGATCGAACAAGGGCTGGAGATGGGGCGGCCTTCGCGCATCCGCCTCGAACTGAATGTCGAAGGCGGCAAACTGGCCGCCGCCCGCATCGGCGGCCATGCCGTCAAGGTGGCGGAAGGCCGGATGTTCGTCTGATCGCGATCGGCTCGAGCCGATTTGTCGGGAAATGAATCCGGCAGGGCTGGACATGGCGGATGGCGGCGGCTATATGCCCGCCGACGCTGGTTTTACCGGCGAGTGGGTGCGTAGCTCAGTTGGTAGAGCAGCTGACTCTTAATCAGCGGGTCACAGGTTCGATCCCTGTCGCACCCACCATTTAATCCGTTGATATTACTCGCTTTCTCGCTGCCTGAAAGAGTGTCGCGAACATAGCGGTTCCAAATCTGACGGTTAGTTTCCAATTCGCGTTCGGTTCCAGTTGCAGCCTCAGCCTTTGGGCGGCTTGGACACGTCTTCTTCCGACATGGGCCTTTCTGGTCCGGCGTTCTCGCCAATACCGGACTTGTGGGCAAAACTATAGAGAAGGCCTGCCGCGACCAGCACCAAAAGCGTGCCGAGTGCCGCCACTTGCCACAGACCGAGCCCGCAGGCCACGCCGATTGCCCCGGAGAGCCACATGCCAGCCCCGGTCGTCAGCCCGTGAACCTCGCCCTTCGAAAACAAAATCGTTCCGGCAGCAAGGAACGCGACGCCGGCGGTGACCGCTTCGACAACGCGAATCGGATCGACCCTTACGGAATCCTGCTGAAACATCGGCGCGTGAATAATTTCAATCGTCAGAATACCGAAGGTAGCCGCCGCCACGCAGACCAGGATATGGGTGCGAAGCCCGGCAGGCCGATTTCGCCATTCGCGTTCGAAGCCGATCGCCGCACCGAAGATCGACGCCAAGAGAAGCCTCGCCGCAATAACGGGAAACGGGACGTATGTCGGATGGCCGAATTCCTGGAGAAGCTGTTGCATGCGTAACCCGGGCTGACCGGCCACAACGTGCTCGGGCCGGCCAGGTTCCCCAGGGCAAGACTTGATTCCAAGTTGACGAGATTACTTCTCTGAAACACTGGCCTCGGCAAAGCTTGCCATGCGGGCATGGCATTCGAGCGCGGAGCGGACGATGTTGACGGCGAGGCAGGCGCCGGAGCCTTCGCCGAGCCGCATGCCGAGGTCGAGCAGCGGCGGCAGGCCGAGCGCCTCGAGCAGCCGGCGATGGCCGGATTCGGCCGAGACATGGGCGGCAAGCGTGTGGGCGAGGCCGGCGGGGTGCAACCTTGCCAAGGGCGCGGCGGCGGCGGTGCAGACGAAGCCGTCGAGCAGCACCGGCACGCCTGAATGGCGCGCGGCCAGCGTCGCACCGAAAATGGCGGCGAGTTCGCGCCCGCCAAGGGCTGCCGCGATCCCCAGCGGGTCGGCAAGGGCCTCGGCGTGGCGCTTGAGGCCGGCTTCGATGGCAGTGATCTTGCGCACCAGGCCGGCATCGTCGACGCCGGTGCCGCGCCCGGCCCATTTTTCCGCGCCGCCGCCAAAAAGGGCGGCCGAGATGGCTGCCGCCGGCGTGGTGTTGCCGATACCCATTTCGCCGAAACAGACGAGGTCGAGGTCTTTGGTCACCGCGCCGTAGCCGGCCGAGACGGCGGCGAGGAAGGCTTCGCCGTCCATTGCCGGCACTTGCGTGAAATCGCCGGTCGGATAATCGAGGTTGAGCGGAATGACATCGAGCTCGGCACCGGCAATGCGGGCAAGCTGGTTGATGGCGGCGCCGCCGCCGGCGAAATTCGCCACCATCTGCACGGTGACTTCCGACGGGAAGGCCGACACGCCCTGTGCGGTGACGCCGTGGTTGCCGGCAAAGACCAGGACTTTTACGCGATCGAGCCGCGGTATGTCGCGGCCCTGCCAGCGGGCCAGCCATGCGGCTATGGATTCCAATCGGCCAAGGCTGCCTTGCGGCTTGGTCAGCGTGTCCTGGCGGCGGGCGACCGCATTTGCCGCGGCGTCGCTGCCGGCAGGCAGATCGAGGCAGGCCGCGCGCAATTCATCAAGCGATTTGAAAGGCATGGGGGAAAAATCTCCGAAACAGAGTCAGGAAAGGCAAACGGAAGCGACGAGCAGGATTGCGATCTCGCCAGACTGCTGCAGCGCGCCGACCGTGTCGCCGGACTGGCCGCCGATCTGGTTGCGGCACAGCTCGCGGAAGGCGGCAAACAAAAGACCGAGCAGGATGAATGCGGCGACCGCGCCACCGAACCCTAGCAGCAGCAGCGCGACGGCGCCGAGCACGGCGCCGGCAATGGCGGTTTCGGCCGAGACGGGGCCTGCATCGGCCGAGAGGCCGTCGCTGCGCGCCGCCGGCAACAGATGCATGAAAGCGCCGAACAAGCCGCGCGAGGCGGCATGCGCGGCAATCAGAGCCCAGAACACGTACGCCGGGCCGGCGAATTCCGAAAGCACGCTCCAGCGGATAAGCAGCGACAGGGCGAGCGCGCAGGCGCCATAGGCGCCGATGCGGCTGTCGCGCATGATCTCCAGTTTTTTCTCGCGTGTCCTGCCGCCGCCAAAGCCGTCGGCGACATCCGAAAGCCCGTCCTCATGCATGCAGCCGGTGGCGAGCAAGGTTGCGGCCAAGGTCAGTGCTGCTGCCGGGCCGGCGGCAAGACCGAGCCAGGTCCCGACCGCGTAGACCAAGCCGCCGATCAGCGCGACGGCAAGGCCGGCGACCGGCGCCGCCCAGATCGCGGCAGCAAGGCTGCGGTCCCGAAAATCGACGACCGGCAGCGGCAGCCGGGTGAAGAAGACGACGCAGAGCGCGATGTCATCGAGGATTTGCCGAGTGGAGAGTGTCATGTTCTGGAGTTTGAGCATGATCTATTCCGAAAACCGGGCCCACTTTTCGGGATCATGCTCTAGCCTCTCGCAATGGCATGGAAGAACGTGCCGCTGACATGGCCGCGGCGGTAGCCGGAGGTGCCGAGCGGATTGCCTTGGCCATCAGCGAGGTCGGCCAAGGGTTCGTCACTGCCGGTGGCAATCATCTGCGCATAGTGGAATTCGTGGCCGCGGATCAGCGCGCCTTGGTCTCCCAGCGGACAATCGGCGCGCAGCCGCGCCTCGCGGTAGCCGAGGTTCATCTTTCGCTTGGCAAAGCTGGTCGAGTGACCGAGCAGGCCGAGCATGGCGTGCGTCTCGCCCGATGCGTCCTCCAGCGCTTTGCCGAGCACCATGAAGCCGCCGCACTCGCCATGCACCGGCCGTGTTGCCGCAAACGCCTCGATGCCGGCCCTGAAATTCGCAGCCGCCGCAAGCCGGCCGGCGTGAAGCTCGGGATAGCCGCCGGGCAGCCAGCAGACATCGCAATTTTCGCCGGGCGCTTCGTCGGCAAGCGGCGAGAAGCGGATGATTTCAGCCCCTGCCTTGCGCCAATGCGCGGCGACATGCGGATAGAGGAAGGTGAAGGCGGCATCCTCTGCCAGTGCGATGCGCTGGCCGGGCGGTGGCAGCGCGTCGCCGTAACTGCCGGTAGCGGGTGCGAAGGGCGCCGCCAGCGCCATGATGGCGTCGAGATCGAGCGAGCGTTCGACCATGTCGGCCAGCCGGTCGAGATGCGCCATCAGATTCTCGTATTCGCCGGCCTGGACGAGGCCGAGATGCCGCTCCGGCAGGTCGATCGAGGGATCGCGCAGGATCGCGCCGACCACCGGCAGGCCGATCGCCTCGATCGCGTCGCTGCAGAGACGTCGGTGGCGCTCGCTGCCCAGCCGGTTGAGCACGACGCCGGCCATGCGCACATCGGGGTCATAGCTGGCAAACCCCTTGGCGACGGCTGCCGCCGTGGTCGACTGTCCGGAAACGTCGAGCACCAGCAGCACCGGCAGGCCGTAGAGCCGTGCGAGATCGGCCGCCGAGCCGGTGCGGCCCGGAGCAACCGGAATCCCGTCGAACAGGCCCATGGCGCTTTCCAGGAAGATGAAATCGGCATCTTCAGTTGCGTCGCCGGCCAGCGCGTTGAGCAAAGCAGGCGGCATCGCCCAGCTGTCGAGATTGACGCCGGAAAGGCCTGTCGCGGCGGTGTGGAAACCTGGGTCGATATAATCGGGGCCGGATTTGGCGCCGCGCACCTTGAGGCCGCGCCGGGAAAGCGCGCGCAAGATACCGATGGTGACGCTGGTCTTGCCCGAGCCTGAGCGCGGCGCGCCGATGATGATCGCGCGGGTCATGGCTCGCCCGCCAATGCCGCGCGCATCGCGACGATGCCGCCGACGACGATCAGCGCCGGCGCGGTCAACCCGGCGGCGGCCGCCTCCTCGGCAATGGTGGCGAGGGTGGCGACGACGATGCGCTCCTGCGGCGTCGTCGCGGCGACGATCACTGCAGCAGGCGTCGAAGGCGGCAGGCCGCCGCCAAGCAGCGAGGCTGATATCAACGGCAGATTGGCCATGCCCATATAGACGACGACCGGCTGGCCGGTGCGGGCGATTGCTTTCCAGTCGAGGTCGTCGTCGGTGCCGGCGGCGTGGCCGGTGGCCAGGATCACCGCCTTGTTGATGCCGCGCATGGTGGCCGGGATGCCGGCTCCGGCAAGCGCGCTGAGGCCCGAGGTCAGGCCGGACAGCACGCGGAACGGGATGTTTTGGCGCGCCAGCGCCAGCGCCTCTTCGCCGCCGCGGCCGAAAATATAGGGGTCGCCGCCTTTCAGCCTGACGACGCGGCGGCCTTCTCGCGCCAGCCGCACCAGCAAAGCGGTGATGTCGTCCTGCTTCATCGACGGTTGGCCGCCACGCTTGCCGGCGTAAAAAAGCACGGCGCCCGACGCCACTGCCACGATATCGGGAGAGACCAGTGCGTCATAGACGAGGGCATCGCACTGCCCAAGTGCGGCCAGCACTTCCAGCGTCAGGCAGCCGGGATCGCCAGGGCCGGCGCCGGCCAGCCAGACATGGCCGGGCTCAAGCTGGCGCGGCTTGAAGTTGAGCCGGGCCAAAGCCTGTTCGATCGTGGTGTTTCCTCTGTTGTTTCTGGTGCCGTCGTTCACAATCCGTCCCGTCCGCGAAAACGCCGCTGGTAGTGGGCGTCGTAAAGTGAACTCTCGCCAAAGTTTTCCGCTGCCAGCGAGCGGCCGACAAAGATGATTGCCGTGCGCTCCATCGGATCGGCGGCCAGTTGCGCCTCGATCGTCGCCAGCGTGCCGGTCAGCACGCGCTCGTCCGGCCAGGAGGCACGGAAGACGACCGCTACCGGGCAATCGGCGCCATAGAACGGCGTCAGCTCGGCGACGATGCGGTCGATGACGTGGATGGCAAGATGAATGGCGAGCGTCGCGCCGGTGCGGCCGAAGCCGGCCAGGGTTTCGCCAGGCGGCATTTTGGACGCGCGGCCGGAGATGCGGGTCAGCACCAGGCTTTGCGCGACTTCGGGAATGGTCAGCTCGCGGCGAAGCACTGCCGCGGCAGCCGCGAAGGAGGGCACGCCCGGCGTCAGCGTATAGGCGATGCCGTGCTTCTCCAGCCGGCGGATCTGCTCGGCGACAGCGCTCCACACCGACAGGTCGCCGGAATGCAGGCGGGAGACATCGTGGCCGGCCTGGTGGGCCGCCAGGTACTCCGCTTCGATCTCGTCGAGCGACATCGGCGCGGTGTCGATCAGCTTCGTGCCGGGCGCGCAGTGCTGCAACAGTTCCGGGGCGACGATCGAGCCGGCATAGAGGCAGACCGGGCAGCTTGCCAGCAGCCGGCTGCCGCGCAAGGTGATGAGGTCGGCCGCGCCCGGTCCGGCGCCGATGAAGTGGACGGTCATGCGGCGTCTCCGCTGATGGCGATGGCGCAGGTGACCGGGCCAAGCACGGTGCGCGGCCCGAGCAGTTTTGCGCCTTTGCCCGCGGCAGCAAGCGCCGAGGCTTCGGAAACCGACGGCGTGCCGGCACGCGCCTGCGACAGGTCGGAACGGCTGATTGCGCGCGGCGACGCGGCCTCGAGCGCAGCGTCCTCGACAACGATCACTGGAAGAGCGAGTTCGCGGCCCGCAGAGAAGATTGCCTGCTCGTCCTGCTTCTGAGAAGCGGTGGCGAGCGCCGAAAGCGCCGTCATCGCCAGCCCATGTGCTTCCAGAACGGTTTCTATGGCGGCAAGCACATCCCTTGCGCTGACGCCCTTGCGACTGCCGATGCCCGCGACCATCATGGCTTGACCCAGCTCCATTGGCTGACCGGCATGGCCGGCCGCCAGGCCTGCATCGAGCCAACCGGCGAAGCGCGGGATAGTGCGATGCGGGTGAGATCGCCGCCGAGCGACGCGTGACGGGCGAGCAGCAGCGCCTCCATCTCCAGCGTCACCGCATTGGCGACCAGCCGGCCGCCAGCACGCAGGGCCTCGAGGGCCGTTTCCAGCACGCCGGTATCGCTGCCGCCACCGCCGATGAAGATCGCGTCCGGCGTCTCCAATCCGGCGAGCGCCTGCGGCGCCGAACCCTCTATCACGGCAAGTCCGGGCACGCCGCAGGCGGAACCGTTGCGGCGGATGCGGGCGGCGCGGGTTGGATCGGCCTCGATGGCAGTAGCGCGCATCGTCGGATGGGCGAGCATCCATTCGATGCCGATCGAGCCGGAGCCGGCGCCGATGTCCCACAGCAACTCGCCGCGCCTGGGGGCGAGGGCCGACAGGGTGATGGCGCGCACCTCGCGCTTGGTGATCTGGCCGTCATGCTCGAACAAGTGATCGGCAAGGCCCGATGTCAGCGGCAGGATGCGTGCTCCCGATGTTGAGTCAACTTCGACCGCCAGAACGTTGAGCGGATTGATCTTTTCCAGATCGAAGGCGTCTGCGCGCACCGAGCGCAGCCTTTCGTTCGGGCCGCCCAGCGCCTCAAGTGCCGTCATCTGCGAGACGCCGAAGCCGAGTTCGGCCAGCAGGCGCGCAATCGTTGCTGGTGCATCGCCGTCCGAGGTCAGCGCAAGGATGCGGGTGCCCGGATGCAGCAACGGCCGGATCAGGTCGAGCGAGCGGCCGTGCAGCGAAATGGTCTCGATATCCTGCAGCGCCCAGCCGAGGCGGGCGGCGGCCAGCGACATGGCCGAAGGCGCAGGAATCACCTGCATCTCCTGGGAAGGAATTTTGCGAGCAAGAGTGACGCCGACGCCATGGAAGAACGGATCGCCCGACGCCAGCACGCAGACTCGCCTGCCGGAAAGCGCCAGCACGTCGCGCATCTCGGCATCGAAAGGGGTCGGCCAGGCACGGGCTTCGCCTTTGGCGAGCGACACGACGAGCGCAAGGTGGCGCGTGCCGCCGAAGACGAATTCGGCCTCGGCGATCAGCCGCTTGGCCTCGTCACCGAGACCCGCTACACCGTCCTCGCCGATGCCGACGATTGTGAGCCATTTTGGTGTTGGCTGTTTATTGTTTGCCATGCCGCGCCGCCCCTCATCCGCCTGCCGGCACCTTCTCCCCGTATAGTGACGGGGAGAAGGGAACTGGCCGCAACGCTGGCGTCCCCCTCTCCCCGTCCTCCACGGGGAGAGGGTAAGGGTGAGGGGCAGCTCGGCGTGGCCTGACGTGGTGCCAATGAAGCGCATTCTGATCCTCGGCGGAACCACCGAAGCCCGGCAACTGGCGGGAAAGCTGGCCGCGCGTGCCGATCTTGCGATCACATTGTCGCTGGCCGGCCGCACTGAAAATCCTGTCGCGCAAGGCGTGCCGACGAGGGTAGGCGGTTTCGGCGGCGCCGACGGGCTGGCTGCCTACCTCCGCGAGACCCGCATCGAGCTGCTGGTCGACGCCACGCATACCTATGCGGCGCAGATCTCGGCCAATGCCGCGGCAGCGGCGCGAGAGGCCGGCGTGCCGATCGTTGCGCTCAGGCGCCCGGGCTGGGAGCCTGCCGAAGGCGACCGCTGGACGCTGGTCGACAGCGTTGGCAGCGCGGTGACGGCCCTGGCCGCTGCGCCACGCCGCGTTTTCCTGGCGCTTGGCCGGCAGGAGGTGGCCGCCCAGGGCGCGGCGGGCCCCGCCCAATATAAAGTCGGCCCCGGGGCGGCCGGCGGGGCCCCGCCCCCGGTGGGCGCCCCCGCCAGCCTCCCGGGGGCGGG